>CAYONQ010000050.1:0-19722 GCA_964405375.1 uncultured Pirellulales bacterium | reverse complement strand
TGGTAAAAGCCATACTCTTGAACAAAAGAGATGCTTTCATTGCCAAAAGAATAGATGAAACACTTGGACCCGATGAAAAAGGAATATTGTTTATTGGTGCTTTCCACAAGATTAAGAAAAGACTTCCTAAAACCATCCAAGTTAAAGAAATAAAAAATGCAGATAAGGTAAGGATGTATCAAAGATTACTGCCTTTTCATAACAAGTATCGCAAACAATTCGACAAATTGGGCGGATACCTTGTTTCGGAGGTGGTCTAAAAATGTCAGTGTCTCTAATATGTCTCCAAAGATGGCAGATTACGACAGTTTTGAACGCACAAAACATCAAATTCTGACCAAAAATGCACATTAAAAAAAATTTTTAGTAAAAATAGGATTATATATCCGATGGTCAAAAAAACGGGTTTTTCTCACTCAAGTCTAACATCGTTTCTGCACGCATAAAAAAGACCTGGATTTATCTCCAGGTCTTAATAGCGGGGGCAGGATTCGAACCTGCGACCTCCGGGTTATGGGCCCGACGAGCTACCAGACTGCTCTACCCCGCGATCATTTCGTATCTCACTTCGGCAAGCTCCCCGCACCAAACGACAATAAGAATTTGTTTGGTACGGGACAGGCAGTGTAAACTCCTCTCGTATTTCGTATCTCATATTTTGCACCTTACGGTCAGTCTAAACCAAAATAACACAAAAAGCGTTTTCCATCAAGTATGTCAAGGCGAATTTATAAATTTGCCTGTATCTTAGCAGCAATTGCCTCGATTTTTCCCTCCTGATACTTATAGGCCGGCCAGCGGCTAAAGACGCCATCGCCGGAATTTCGAGGGATTATATGAAAATGCAAATGTCCCACAAGCTGGCCGGCTGCCCTGCCGTTATTACACAAAACATTATAGCCGTCAGAATTCATCCCGACAGTAACGGCGCTGGCAATTTTGCCGAGACGAGAGGCAACGTTACCTAAAACTTCAGCAGGACAGTCGTCTAATTTTTCAAAGTGCTGTTTCGGAATCACCAATGTATGGCCATCACTTATCGGGCCGATATCCAAAAAGGCAAGAACAAGCTCGTCTTCATAAATCTTCGTAACCGGAACCTCGCCGGCCACCATTTTACAAAAAATACAATCTCCACCACTCATTTCAGGATTATCCTCTGAAAGAATAGACCGCTTATTGCCGGCTGGCTTATTGCGTTTGGCTGTCGGTGTCGGCGATTTCCTTTGCTTCAGTAGTTGCTTCGACCTCGACGACCTCTTCGGCTTCGGCGGTCGCCTCAGCTTCAACGGGCTTTTTGGCCTTCTTGCGAGAGCGCTTTTTGGCAGCGGTTTTGGCCTTCTTTTCCGAGCCCTCTTCCTTGCCAACAAGCTGCAACAAAACCAATCGGCTGTTATCCCCCAACCTTCTCAAAGACAGAGGAATGATTCTCGTATAGCCGCCGGGCCTGTCAAGATACCGAGGTCCAAGCTCGCTAAACAATTTTCCGATTATAGTGCCTTGCCTGACCGGCTTGCCGTCCTCGTAACTGATTATGTCACGATTGCCAAGCAGGGAAATAGCCCGGCGCCTGGCTGACAACGTGCCTTTCCTGGCCAGCGTAATTAACTTCTCGGCAAAGGATTTTACCTCCTTGGCCTTTTCGATTGTCGTCGAAATCGTCTCGTGCTCAAAAAGCGACGCAACCATATTCCGGCGCATAGCCAAACGGTGTTCACTATCTCGACCTAACCGACGCCCTGCTACCCTATGACGCATATTCTCAAATCCCTCTTATCCGGCGCTACCGCCGAAACTGCCATTAAAGCATCAAAACTAAGTTCCCACATCCGTCATCCCCAAAGACAAACCTATGTCGGCAAGTTTTCTCCTTATTTCCCGAAGAGAAGTCTTGCCAAAGCTGCGAATCTTCAGCAAATCAGCTTCCGTCATTTTCACCAACTGGCCAACCGTTTCCATTTTCACCGATTCAAGACAGTTGCTCGCCCTGACCGACAGTTCCAGTTCCTGAACAGGGATTTTCAGTTTTTCAGCCAATTCCTCGTCAACCGCTTCTTCTTCCGGCACCTCTTCTGTAATGTGGTCGATAACGGTTTCCTCTCCCATCTCAAAATACTGTATGAACGAATTAACATGTTTACGCAATATCTTGGCGGCCTCTACCAACGCCATCTCAGGCGTGATTGTTCCGTTGGTCCAAATCTCCAGAATGAGCCGGTCATAATTGGTCCGCTTGCCCACTCGTGTGTCTTCAGTGATGTAGCGAACCCTCGTAACCGGCGAATACACGGCATCGAGCAGTATTCTTCCGACTTCCTGGTCGAATCTGTCCGCAGCAGCGATTCTCTCGGAAGCTGGCACATAACCCCGGCCGTTCTCAACCACCATCTCCATCTCAAAGTTCACATCTTCAGTTAAAGTAACCAACACCATATCGCCGTTTATCACCTCTACGGCCGGGTCCGCAACTATATCGGCTGCCGTTATAACTCCGGCTTTGTTTGCCGAAACTTTCATCGTCTTCGGCCCTTCGCCCTGCAGCCGAACGATAAGATTCTTGACGTTTAAGGATATCTCAATAACATCCTCCGCCACCCCCTTTATCGAGGTAAATTCATGGTCAACGCCTGCTATTTTGATGGATGTTACGGCACTACTTTCCAGAGAAGAAAGCAGTATGCGCCTTAAACCATTGCCGATAGTGGTACCGAAACCACGCTCGAAGGGTTCGATAAAAAACCTGCTATATCTATCGTTCGATACCGTCGTGTCTCGTTCAACACGAGTAGGCAGCTCCAAACCGCGCCATGTAATTCGCATATAAATCTCCTGTATGAGCTTTTAGTCAACCCAAAACTCAACACTAAAAACTTAAAACTACATTCTATATTTACCTCGAACAGAACTCCACAACCAGATGTTCCTCCACAGGAATCTGCACATCGTCCCTGCTGGGCAGCGCAACAATGGTGGCCTCAGACTTCTCACGGTTCAACTGCAACCAGGATTGTGTGGTAAAGTTCGGATTACTATCCAACTGCTGCTTTATCTTTTTTACACTTTTTTCAGAATTCTTGACTGTTACCCGGTCGCCGACTTTCATATTATAATTACCGCTACTAACCTTGCGGCCGTTTACATGAATGTGACCGTGCACAATCAACTGCCTTGCGATTTTGCGTGATGCCGCAAAATTTAACTTATACAGCACATTATCCAAACGTCTTTCCAGCAATTGCAGAAGATTTTCACCGGTATTGCCCTTCATTCGCTCGGCCTGGTGAAAGTATCTCATAAACTGGCGGTCAAGAAGTCCGTAATATCTTTTCACCTTCTGCTTTTCGCGCAGCCGAACGCCGTATTCACTGCCTCTGCCTCTGCGCCAGCCATGCATCCCAGGTGCCACATTACGCTGTTTCTTTTCGACAGGACACTTAGCCGTTTCACATCTGATGCCCTTGAGCATCAGCTTCACCCCTTCACGACGACAATATTTACAAGATGAACCCAAATAACGTCCCATCTTTCTTATTCATCTCCAAAAAAAGTTTTCGTTTTATACTCTTCTTCGCTTCGGCGGGCGACAGCCGTTATGCGGAAGAGGCGTGACATCTTCTATCGAGCTGATGCGCAATCCCGCCTGCTGCAGGGCGGATATGGCCGATTCCCGGCCTGAGCCGGGGCCTTTAACCCTAATCTCAACTTCACGCACACCATTACGCATAGCGGTACCGGCGCAGCGCTGCGCGGCCTGCTGGGCGGCGAAAGGCGTGCTCTTGCGAGAGCCCTTGAAGCCGACACAACCCGCCGAACCCGAGCAGATTGTATCACCCTCCAAGTCCGTAATGGTAATTAATGTGTTATTGAACGTCGCCTTGATGTGCACAATGGCCCTGACAACATTTTTTCTAACTTTTCGTCTCGAACTCTTCGCCATTATCAGCAAAATCCTCTAATAACAAAACTGCTGTTTCCGAGCAAACTAACTAACAGCTTATCGCTTTTCCTTTACGCCTTTCTTGCCTGCTACCGTCTTTCTCGGGCCTTTACGGGTGCGGGCGTTGCTTTGAGTGCACTGGCCACGAACAGGCAAACCCTTTCTGTGGCGAATACCCCTGTAACAGCTTATGTCCCGCAACCGGGCGATATTTTGAGAAACCTGTCTGCGAAGCTGGCCACCTACGATGTAATTACGGTCGATAATCTGAGTTATTCGGCTAAGCTCATCTTCGGTAAGCTTACCGGCCTTCGTGTCTCCGGCGATATTGGCCTCTTTCAAGATCTGTTCTGAGGTATATCTGCCTATACCGTGAATATAGGTCAACGAAATCCATATGGACTTGTCATTGGGAATATCAACACCAACTATACGCGGCATATTAGCTCCTCGTCGTAACTTACTTCATAACCCACGGTAAAATCAACCTTGTCGCTGCTTGTGTCTCGGGTTTGTGCAAATCACCCGTACAACGCCCTTGCGACGAATAATCTTACAATTTTCACATATACGTTTTACAGAACTTCTAACCTTCATTTTTTTCTCAACCCATTTTCGTCTCGCACCCTGTTCCAGGTGCACTGTCAATTTCGCAGGACTATTCGTCCTCTATTCAGGTCGTACGGCGACATCTCAACCGTAACGGTATCGCCGGGCAGGATTCGAATGAAATGCATCCGCATCTTGCCTGAAACATGCGCTAAAATCTCGTGGCCGTTCTCCAGTTCCACCTTAAACATCGCATTCGGCAAGGCCTCGGTTACCTTGGCCTGCAACCTTATTGCATCCTTCTTCACCATTTCTCGTATTTCATAATCTGTGATTCGTGTCCCGAACGAGGCAGACTTGCCCTTCACAGTTTACGCTCCATTGCCGTCAGTATCTCACAGCCATTTTCCGTTATCGCAATCGTATGCTCGAAATGAGCCGAGCACTTTCCGTCTTTCGTTACCACTGTCCAGCCGTTTTTCAGCGTTCGCACAGCGGCGCTGCCGGCGTTAATCATCGGCTCCACCGCTATAACCATACCCTCAGCCAGCACAATATCATTTGTCAACAGCTCATCGCTGACAAAGTTGGGCACTCTCGGCTCTTCGTGCATCTCTCTGCCGATGCCGTGTCCGACAAAGTCTCTTACTACTGAAAAGCCCGCCGATTCGGCATAATCCTGCATCCGTGCAGCAATCTGACTCCACTTAACAGCCGGCGCTGCCTCTGTTACCGCTATATTGAGAGTATTTGCGGTCACCTTCATGAGCCGGCGGTTCTCGTTGGAAATCTCGCCTATACCAACCGTTACAGCGGCATCTGCGCAATAACCGTTGAGTCTGACGCCAAAATCGATGCTCAGGATATCACCGTCCTTAAGCACAACGTTATCCGAAGGAATCCCGTGAACAACCTGCTCGTTAACCGAGGCACAAATCGCACCTGGAAACAAGATTCGCGACAACGGGTTGCGCACACCCTTAAATAGCGCCGCCGCTGCGGCCTCAGCGGTCATCTGCGAGGCCACGGCATCCAGTTGGCCGGTGGTTACGCCCGGCCCCGCAAGCTCTTTTAACTTTGAAAGAACATCTGCTAGAACAGCACCTGCCTTACGCATTAACTCAATTTCTCTTCGGCTGCGAAGCGTTATAGCCATCTAACTCCATATCCCTTATTGTTGCTTTGCCTTTATGCATCACGCACGACGAAATGGGCATCCAGCTTACCAAATATCAAGGCACTCACCTCGTCGACATCTTTATTAGCATCGACATCATAGACAGTGTTGTTATCTCTATAGTAGCCCACCACCGGCTCCGTCTGGGCGTGATAGGCCTTAAGCCGATTGGCCACCACATCAGGGCTGTCATCAGGCCGTTGAACAAGCTCGGTGCCGTCGTTATCGCATATTCCTTCGACCTTCGGCTTCAGATTCTCAACGTGGTAAACTGCACCGCAACGAGGACAGCTTCTTCTGCCGCCCATCCGTTCGGTGATTACCCGGTCATCTACTTTTAAATTCAAAACGGCATCTATCCTCCGGCCAACCGAGGCCAGTGATTTATCAAGCTCGGCGGCCTGATTAACCGTCCGGGGAAAACCGTCCAGTACAAACCCGCTTGCCGGCGCCTTGCTTATTGCGCCAGCCATCATCTTAACTATTATTTCATCCGGCACAAGCAGTCCTGAGTCCATATAAATCTCTGCCTTTCTGCCCAGCTCGCTTCCCGCATCCCTTTCCTGTCGCAGGATATCGCCACTGGACAGATGAAGCAGCCCATATCTGGCAACAACGCGCTTACACTGTGTTCCCTTGCCCGCACCGGGGGCGCCCAACAGAACTATTCTCATCCATAGGCCCCTTTTATCCTGCCTTTCTCACTGAATCCTTCATAACTGCGCATCAGCAGGTTCGCCTCGATTCTCTGAACCAGGTCAAGTGAAACACTGACAACTATCAATAAGCCGGTGCCGCCCAAAAATGTCGCCACACGCCAATCAATTCCCAACAACAGCGAAACCACCGTCGGCACAACGGCAATTATGGCCAAAAACGAAGCGCCAAAATAGGTGATTCTGGTCATCACTGTTTCGAGATATTCAGCGGTTCTACGTCCCGGCCGAAGACCGGGAACAAAGGCGCCCGAATCCCGCAAATTCTTGGCCATCTCCTTCGGCTGAAACTGCACCGTCGTCCAGAAATAAGCGAATAAGAATATCAACAACATATATAAAACGTTGTACGTATAAGAACCGGGACCTAATGCTCTCTGCAAGACGTCAAGAAATCCCCAATCCTTTATATTTGCCAATTGGCCGATTATTACCGGCGGAAATATCATAAAGCTCGATGCGAAAATTATCGGCATCACTCCACCGTGATTGACGCGAAGAGGCAAATAATGCCTCTGGCCGCCGTACATCTTCCGGCCACGCATCATTTTGGCCTGCTGAATCGGTATGCGCCGCTGGCCCTGCGTTATCAGTATGGCTCCTGCGACAACAAACAGGAACGCCGCTATCAGGAATAATATCTTCGCCGGGCCTATGGTGCCGGGCGGTGCACCAACCCTTAAATCAACATTCTGCAGAAGCGTATTGACTGCCCACGGCATCCTGGCGATAATGCCGGCCATAATTATCAAACTAATGCCGTTGCCTATTCCGTATTCGTCTATCTGCTCACCAAGCCACATCAAGAAGACGGTACCGGCCGTCATACTCACAACACCCATTATCAATGCCTGTGTGTGCATACCAGCGTAGGTAAACGCACCCATCACCTTCAAAACCATCATCGATTGAATAACGCATATCAAGACGGTCAAATAGCGTGTGTACTCCTGTATCTTTTTGTAGCCGGTTTGGCCCTCCTGACGCAGCTTTTTCAAGGCCGGAAGAACCTCGCCCAGCAACATAAGAATAATCGAAGCGGTAATATAAGGCATAATTCCCAGGCCAAACACGGTGGACTTGTCTAACCTGCCGCCGGTAAATATCCCCATATATTCAGCGGCTCTGCCTAAGGGACTTTCCGTATCTCTGGTGGCGGCAGAGGCCGCTATCTTGCTCTGGTCAAAGCCGGGGTTGGGAATGTGAAAACCAATCCTGTATATCATCAACAGCGCAACGGTGAAAAGAACCTTGTTGCGCAAATCGGGAATCCTGAATATGTTAAATACTGCTCCAAGCATATTTCACACCTAACTATCTCACGCACGACGCCTTATGAGATTTGCCGTTCCGCCGCAGGCCTCTATCTTCTGCTCGGCGGTTTTGCTGAACTTATGAACTGTTACCTGCAATCTTTTAGTCAAATCGCCATTACCAAGAACCTTGACCTTACTTCTGCAGCTATCGACCAGTCTGGCATCGGACAACTGCTCTATCCCAACGGCGGCATCATCATCAAATCTTTCTAATTGCGACACATTGACAATTTCATAGCGTGTTGCGTTGATTTTATTACTAAAGCCGCGTTTAGGCAGCCGGCGAAACAAAGGCATCTGGCCACCTTCATAAAGCGAGCTTGAAGTCGCCCCAGCCCTGCTGAGACTGCCTTTGTGGCCTCGGCCACAGGTCTTGCCCCGACCGGAGCCGCTGCCCCTGCCGGCACGACGGCGCCCCTTATGTTTGCCTACTACAGAAGTTATCTCATAATCCAACATATAAATCATCACCACCTTTTTACGGCTTCAACTGTCACCCCACGAAGAGACTCTGCCATTTCTTTACTGCGCAATCTCAGCAAGCCATCCAGTGTGGCTTTGACAACGTTTTTAGCCGACGTGCTTCCGTAAACCTTCGTAAGCACATCCTGCACGCCGGCATATTCCAGCACCGATCGAGCGCTGGAGCCGGCAATAACCCCGGTGCCGGGACTGGCCGGTACCAGCGTTATCTTCGTAGCTCT
Organism: uncultured Pirellulales bacterium; assembly: GCA_964405375.1. GTDB lineage: Bacteria > Planctomycetota > Phycisphaerae > Sedimentisphaerales > Anaerobacaceae > CAYONQ01. The sequence continues at coordinate 11,323 of CAYONQ010000050.1, read as the reverse complement.
GTATCTGCCGTTGATTTGATGCGGAATTGTTCGACCAACCAAAGGTATCTTATGCAAACACTTTTTGGCATCTTTGATGCCTTTCTCCACCGCCAAAGGCACCTCATTGGCCTTACCATAACCGATACCCACCGTCCCTGCACGGTCACCAAGCACAACTAACGCAGCAAAGCTGAACCTGCGACCCCCTTTGACTACCTTGGCGCAGCGATATACCTTCACGACCGTTTCTTCCAATGGCCGTTCCTGCTGATTAGATAGCTTAACGCCATCGGAAGTCCGCGCCAAAGGTTCGGCACTTCCTTTTGGGCTCTTACTACCAACTCGGTTAACTGATTCGGCTGCCAACTTTCTTCTCCGAACAATCTATCATTTCATACTGCGTTAAAAGACCAGCCCGGCCTTTCTTACCGCCTCGGCAAGTGCTCTGACTCTGCCGTGATACTTATATCGGTTTCTGTCGAAGCAAACACACTTAATGCCGACTCCAAGCGCCTGTTTCGCAACTGCCTGGCCTATCGCTTCAGCAGCTTTCTTATCCCCGCTATTAGGTAATTGCTCGCGCAACCCCTTCGCCCTTGTGCTTGCGGAGATAAGTGTCGCCCCTGCAACATCATCTATAATCTGGGCGTAAATATGCCTGTTCGAACGAAACACGCTCAATCGCGGTCTGTCCGGCGTTCCAAAAACCCTTTTACGGACGTGATATTTACGCCTCAAAGCCGCTTTTTTCGCCTTGTCAATCTTCATAAAAAACAAATCCTATTCTTCCGGCGCTTATTTTATACCGCTCCTGAAGTAAACGCCTTGCCGACCTTTCGTTTTATGTACTCGCCAGCATAACGGATACCTTTTCCTTTATAGGGTTCCGGCGGCCTTATTCTCCGTATATCGGCGGTAAACTGGCCGAGAAGTGCCTTGTCTATTGACGAAACCGTAAACCTGGCAGGAACATCATTGCCTCTCGTTGCAGCGGCCTCAATCTTCACCTTTATACCTTTCGGTATTACACGCTCTACCGGATGGCAGAAGCCAACCTGAAAAATCAGTTTGCCGCCTTGTTCTTTGACGCCGTAGCCGGTACCGTATATCTCAATCGTCTTCTCAAAGCCCCTGCTAACACCCGTTACCATATTGGCAATCAAGGCGCGCATCGTGCCGTGCAACTGCCTGTTCTGACGGATTTGGGACTGTTCATTTACAATCAAAATCTGCCCTGCAGAATTGTCAATTTTGACCTTTATCCGCGGCTGACAGTTCATTTCCAGTATCCCCAGCGGCCCTGTTGCCTTGATACAGGTGCCCTTCTGCTCGACCTTTACCTCCTCAGGAATCATAATTGGTTTTTTCCCGATACGACTCATCAGCCCACCGTACAAAGTATCTCACCGCCGACGTTGGCTTCGCGGCAGTCTCTATCACTGAACACACCTTTACTGGTCGAAACAATTGCTATACCCATACCACCGAAAACACGCGGCAACTTCTCAACAGAGCAATATTCTCTCCTGCCGGGCTTGCTCACTCTGGCTATTTCACCAATAACCGGCTGACCGCCCTGGTCGTACTTTAGGGCAACTCTCAGTATCCCCTGTTTGCCATCGTCGATTCGGTCGAAATCCTCGATATAGCCTTCCTTCTTTAAGACAGCCGCTATGCCTTCGCAGATATTCGACGCCTTAATATTGACCTCACTTTTACCGGTCCGCACAGCGTTTCGTATTCTCGTCAGCATATCAGCTATTGGGTCGCTCAAACTCATAATCTCGTATCCCGCCTTACGCAGTATGGCTATTCGCCATTACCAACTGGCCTTTTTTACTCCCGGGATTTTGCCTTCGTTAGCTAACGTTCTAAAGCAAATCCGACAAATCTTGAACTTTCGGTAAACAGCTCTGGCCCTTCCACAAAGCTGACATCGCGTATACTGCCTGACGCGAAACTTTTGCTTCTTTTGTGCCTTGTTCTCCAGTGCCTTAGTCGACATCCACACGCTCCAAATTGTTTCTCACTCTACTCTTGGGGCTTCTTAAACGGCATACCGAACAAAGTCAGCATCTCTCTGGCTTGTTCATCATTGTTTGCCGTCGTTACAAAGGTTATGTTCATACCCTGCTGAAACTCGACATTTGCAGGGTTGATTTCCGGAAAAACGGTCTGTTCGCTCAGGCCCATGGAGTAATTACCTCTTCCGTCAAAACTATTCGGGTCAAGGCCGCGAAAGTCTCTTACCCTGGGTATTGCAAGACTAATGAGTCTGTCGATAAACTCATACATGCGCACCCCGCGAATAGTAACTTTCAAGGCCGTCCGGTCACCCGCACGAACCTTGAAATTCGAGACGCTCTTTTTCGCCCTGCAGACGACCGACATTTGGCCTGTAATCATCTTAAGGTCGTTCTTGGCCAGCTCCAGAAACTTCTTATCCTGCGTCGCCTTGCCGACACCCATAGAGACAACAATCTTTTCCATGCGCGGCACAGCCATAGGATTCTTATAGCCAAATTCCTTGGTCAGCTCCGAAACTATCTTCGACTTATATAAATCTTTCAATCGTGCCATCTTTAACGTTTTATCCGAGATGTTATTTTGCCTTCCTAATAACGCTGATTTCGGTTCCGTCGGTGGCAACTCGCTTTTTACTGCCATCGTCACCCGCCTGATAACGAACCCTGCTGGGTTTCGAGCTCTTCGGATTTACCGGCAGCACATTACTTATATGTATCGGCTGCTCAACGTTAACCCGGCCTCCCTGTGGATTTCTGCGCGAAGGCCGAACGTGTTTCTTCGCTATATTATGGCCCTGAACCACCACTCTTTTCTTTTCGGGTATGACACGCAGCACCCTGCCGACAGCACCCTTATGGTCACCGGCTATAATCTCAACCATATCACCTTTTTTTATATGCAGCGCCATAAAATCGTATCTCGTACCTCGCTTCACACATTCATACCACTTCACTTGCCAGCGAAATAATCTTCATATAGTTCTTTTCACGAAGCTCACGGGCAACCGCACCGAAAATCCTTGTCCCTATCGGGTTGCCCTCGTTATCTATCATAACTGCGGCATTGCTGTCGAACCTTACGTAGCTGCCGTCAAGGCGTTTTACAGGACTTTTGGTGCGGATAATAACGCATTTATGCACCTTCTTGTCGTCCAACTGGCAACTCGGCAGCGATTTCTTTATAGCAACACAGATAACATCTCCTATCGTAGCGGTCGGCCGGGTACTTCTGCTGCGAGACCCGCCTCGCCCGAGAACCTTGATGCACAACGCCGACTTGACACCCGAATTGTCGGCTATATCCAACATTGTTTCCTGCTGAATCACTTGATTTCCCGTCTCTCGTCTCTTGTCTGCTGTGTCTCGTAGCTCACTTCACGCCTCTACTTCCGCACCGCCTTGTCTATTACCTGCACAACACGCCAGCTCTTGGTCTTGCTATAAGGCCTGCACTGGGCAACCTCAACAACGTCACCGACACCGCAGTTGTTGTGCTCGTCATGAACACCAAACGTTGTTCTACGCCTTACGTACTTGCCGTATTTCGGATGCCTGACCTTAAAGTCAACGGCAACCTTGATACTTTTATTTCCGCTGCGGCTTACCACCACCGCAGTTTGAGTTTTTGATTGTCTATCCTGCACTTTCGATTCCCGATAATTCCCTCGCGCGCATTATCGTCATAATCCTGGCAATATCGCGCTTGACATTAGTTACCACCTTGGAATTCTCCAGTTTTTCAGTAACCGCCTGCGAGCGCAGGTCAAACAGATGCCTCTGCAGCTCTTGCAGCTTGTCGGCAAGCTCATCCGGACTCATCTCACGGTAATGCTGTGCTTTCACCAAACCTGCCCTTTCTGCAAGCGGCCCATTTTGCGATTTACCACAAAATGGCAACCCTAAAACGAATGCCTTCGCTTAACGAACCGGCACCTAATCGGCATTTTATGAGCGACCCTGACCAGCGCCTGCTTGGCCACGTCCTCACTTACTCCGCCAATCTCAAACATAACCTTTCCGGGCCTGACCCTGGCAACCCAAAACTCCGGCTCACCCTTTCCTTTGCCCATCCGAGTTTCCAACGGCTTGGAGCTGACCGGCTTATGCGGGAATAACCTCAGATAAACCTTGCCCTCACGATGTAAAAAATGAGTTGCCGCAACCCGCCCCGCCTCGATGTTCCTGGCCGTTATCCAACTGATCTCCAAGGCCTGCAGTCCGTATTCACCAAACGCCACAAAATTACCACGAGAGGCATTACCCTTCATTGTGCCACGCTGGCTCTTACGGTGCTTAACCCTCTTTGGCATCATTACCATTTTTTCAGACCCGTATCAATTAACTATTGATTATTGCCCGTCGATTTCTTTTTATTGGCTTCTGCTTCTGTGGTTGACCCTTTTTTGGTCTCTGCAACATCTCCACTGCCCGCAGGACTCTGCGAGATTTGCACCGGCACAGCTTTAGGCCTACTACCGCCCCGCCGGCCCACCTCATGCCGGCGCATCGGCGGGCGACGCCGGCGATGCGCCCTTAACTCGACTTCCTCACCGAATTTACCTTTATAAATCCAGACCTTAACGCCAATTGCCCCGTATGTCGTCCTGGACGTTGCCGCAGCATAATCCACATTGGCATCCAGTGTGTGCAGCGGGATACTGCCGAGCTTTTGTGTCTCCCTACGAGCCATCTCCGAACCCGCCAACCGCCCGGCGCAGATAATCTTCACTCCCTTGGCGCCGGCGTTCATTGCCAACTCACAATACTGCTTCATCGTCCGCCTGAACGAGGCCCGCTTACTTAGCTGCTCAGCGATCGCCTCGGCTACTAACGTGGCACTCAAATCCGGCTGCTTTATCTCGATAACATTGACGCTTATCTTTCGCCCCGTCACCTCCTCAAGCTCTTCTCGTAACCTATCAACCTCACCGCCTCTGGGGCCGATGACCACGCCGGGCCGGGCGCTGTGCAGCGTTACCTTTACCTCGTTGCGAGTTCGGATTATCTCAATCTTTGAGACAGCACCCTTGGGCATCTGACGGTTATATTTCCTGTCAACATACCTGCGAATCTTCTGGTCCTCGATAAGAAAATCACCGTAATCAGCTTTGGAAGCAAACCACGTGCTCTGCCATCCAAGCGTTATTCCCGTTCTAAAACCTATTGGCGATACCTTCTGACCCATAATCTCGTATCTTACCTCTCAACCGACCAATTACGCATGCGTTACCGTTACATATATGTGACAACCCTTTTTGCTAATAGGATGCGCCCTTCCTCTATCCTTCGCTATCCATCTTTTCGTGCCGATGCGCACCCCTGCATCATCAATGCGCGCGCAACTCACATAGAGATTATCAACATCGGCCTGCTGCTCATCGGCATCTGCAACCGCACTTTTCAAGACCTTGTTAATCATCGTCGCAGCACGTTTCCTCGTGAACTTCAAGGTATCCATTGCATCCTGGACACCTCGGCCAACTATCAATTCCGCAACCAATCTGGCCTTGCGGGCCGAAATCGGAGCGAATTTGTAAGATGAACACCAATCAGCCAAATCATTTACCTCAACGGACAAGGCATTCGCCAGCCGGGCAATATCATCTTTGCGCGGTTTCGGCTTAAAAAGCCCTTTCTGCCAGTTCTCAATAGCCACCGCCGCCTTTTTCTCATCGAGCCCTCCTCTGGTAAGCTGGCCAGCCAATTGCTCTATGCCCACCCGCCGTTGTCGGCAGAGTCTTTTTAACTTATCAGCACTTAACATCTTTCGTATCTCGTTGTTAGTTGCTCCACCATCAGGTGTCCTGTGGAGTTGTTCGATTCAGTATCCACGATTCACTATTTTATTCTCTTGCTCGAATGACCCTTAAAAATCCGTGTCTGCGAAAACTCACCCAGCTTATGCCCGACCATATCCTCGGTAACAAAGACCTTCTGAAACATCTTGCCGTTATGCACCATAAAGGTAAAGCCCACAAATTCCGGTATTACCGTGCATCTTCTCGCCCAGGTCTTTATTGGCTCACGAGAGCCGATTTGAATCTGCCCGTTGACCTTGGCAAACAATTTCTCATCAACGTACGGCCCTTTTTTAAGAGACCTTCCCATTAAGCCCTCTCAATCCCTACATTATGTATAATGTTTGGCATTTCTATCCACTACACACCAAACGCTACGTTATGTACTATTACAATACTAACTGTCCCTGTCTTTTATTTTTGCGTCTTCGAATAATCCTTTTGTTACTTGGATTTCGCGGATTTCTTGTCTTCCCGCCCTTTGCCAGCACACCGGTGGGCGAACAAGGGTCTCGCCCGCCGCTTCGATGACCTTCTCCGCCGCCCATTGGGTGAGCAACTGGGTTCATCGCACAGCCTCTTACGTGCGGCCTGCGGCCCATATGGCGCTTTCGCCCGGCCTTGCCGATGCGTACATTCTGATGGTCGGGATTGCTTAGCTGGCCAATTGTCGCCCGGCATTCTTTGCGGACCATCCGCATCTCACCGCTCGGCAAGACAATGGTAACCCAATCACCTTCTTTGGCCACAATCCTCGCCGCAGCGCCGGCACCCCTGACCAGTTTTCCTCCCTGCCCGGCCGTCATCTCGATATTGTGAATCTCCATACCCGCCGGAATAACCTCCAGGGGCATTGCATTACCAATTCGCGGCTCACAAGAGCCGCCACTTTCCACCCTGTCACCGACCTTTATACCAAGCGGCGCCAATATATATCTTTTTTCGCCGTCGGCGTAGTGCAAAAGAGATATGAAACAGTTCCTGTTAGGGTCGTATTCAATCGTTGCCACCTTTGCCGGAACCCCGTCTTTATTACGCTTAAAATCAATAATACGATAGATTTTTCTTGCCCCGCCGCCTCTGAACCGTGCGGTAGTAACTCCACGATGATTTCTGCCGCCGTTCTTTTTTATCCGCCTGCAAAGCGACTTCTCGGGCCTTGGTCTGGTCAGCTCGGCATAATCGTTCACTGAACTGTTCCTGCGGCCGGCGCTTGTCGGTTTATAAACTCTAATACCCATAATCGTATCCCATATTTCGTATCTCGTGAAGCAAGATACGCTTCACATTTTTTCAGAACAAATCTATATGATAATCCGGCTCCAAAAACACAACCGCCTTCTTCCAGCTCGCCGTACGCCCGAAGGTCCTGCCTCTACGACGGTATTTGCCTTTACGGTTAGCGGTTCTTACCTTGCTTACCTTGACGCTGTATACCTTCTCTACGGCGTTTTTTATCTCCTGCTTATTAGCTTTTTTGCTTACCTCAAAACAGTACGCACCTTTTGTACTGGCAAAATGCGTCGTCTGCTCCGTAATCAAAGGCCGAATTATCACGCTATAATCATCAACCATACGCCGTCAATTCTCACTAACGTTATCTTTATTCAAAAGAAGCAAAAACGCCTCTTTGGTAAAAAGCACCTTGTGGTATCTGCAAATATCACCGGCGTTCAACTGGCTCACGGGCATAACAGCAACACCGGGGATGTTTCTGGCTGACTTGTAAAGATTATCGTCCGCCGAGCCAATCGTAATAAGGCAGCTGCGCTCAATCTTCAAATTATCCAGCACGCTTACAAAATTCCTGGTTCGCGGGGTTTCAAATTTCAGCTCGTCAACCACCACAACACCGTTACTTAAAAGCTTCGCCAACACCGCCGAGTCTCTGGCCAATCTCCTCTGTTTTTTCGGCATACGCTTGCCGAAATCTCTGGCTGTCTTGGCAAAGGTAACGCCGCCGCCGACACGTTTGCCTGTCCTGATGTTACCGGCACGGGCGTATCCTGTGCCCTTTTGCCTGAACAGCTTCCTTGTCGAGCCGGCCACCATACCCCTGCTCTTAGTTGCAGCGGTGCCTACACGCTGATTGGCGTGATACATAACAATCGCCTGCTTAAGCAATGGATACCTAACCGACCCACCAAAGGCCGTCTCATCGACCTTCAATCTGTCGATTTCCTCGCCGTCTATGTTGTAAACAGCCACATCAATCATCTTCAACTTTCCGTTCTATAACTACCTACGCCTTTTTGGCGCTGCGAACTATAACATATCCACCTGCAGGTCCCGGCACAGAACCTTTGACAACTAACAAATTCTTCTCCTCATCTATAGCCACCACGCTATGGGTTTTTGTTGTAACCTGGCAGCCGCCCATACGCCCCGCCATCTTTTTGCCTTTCTTGGGACCACCGCCGTGCCCCGCATTGCTGGCAAAACTTGATATTGAGCCGGGCGCCCTATGTTTTCGCTCCGTACCGTGCGACGCAGGGAAACCACTAAAGCCATGCCGCTTCATAACACCGGCAAAACCCTTGCCCTTGCTGGTACCGGTAACATCGACAGATTTTTCTTCTGCAAAAACCGACACCGTAAGGCAGTCACCGGGTTTATACTCCGGCCCAGCATTGTCCGGCAGCCGCATCTCTCTGACAAATCTCTTCGGTGTTGTGTTGGTCTTTTTAGCATGTCCAACTTGTGGATTCTTCCTGCGCGACGGCTTTACATCATCAAAACCGAACTGAACAGCATTGTAGCCGTCGGTCTCGGTATTCTTGACCTGCATCACAGCACAGGGACCGGCCTGTATAACCGTAATCGCCAACATCTTACCCGATTCGTCATAAACCTGGGTCATCCCAACCTTTTTTCCCAATAGCATCACCATTGTTTCGTATCTCGTAAAGCCCTTCAACCCGGCTCAGGGCAAACTGTGAAGCGTATCTCGTTCAAGATATGATTTACGCTTTAATTTTTACAAACACGCCCGCCGGCACCACCAAACGGTTCAACACCTCAACTGTTCGTGCATTGGCCTCGTAAATATCAATCAAGCGCTTATGAGTCCTCAACTCAAACTGCTCACGCGACTTTTTATCGATATGGGGGCTTCGCAAAACAGTGTATCTTTCAATACGCGTCGGCAGCGGCACAGGACCGCTAACACGGGCATTGGTCCGCCGGGCATGCTCCACTATCTCCTTGGCAGATGCGTCAAGAGCCCTGTGGTCGTAGGCCTCCATTCTAATTCTTATTCTTTCAGTTTCACCTGCCATAATTCTCCTCTGCTCTGCCGCTTCCGTGGTGACCAATTAACCTTTTCACGCACAGCACACTACCTATCGTCTTACCTCAAATTTACACCTAAAACTTATAAGACCCCAAACTATATCGACTTACAAACTAAATGTAAAATAAAAATCCTGCTTTTAGCGTATAGTTTTTCTACGTATCCGCTATCTATTTTGCTTGATTTTGGCAGGAAAGGCACTTTCAACTGATTATTCAATAATCAATCTCGCCTTCCTTAAGAATCCAAGCTCAGACCAAATGCGGCCATTCCAAACATCATTTACCGGCTTTGGTACAGCCATAAGTAATTAATAAACCGTCCCTGCCTACTAAATTACAGATGTGCCACAGCCCAACTGTCTTACGCAAAGCCATCCCTGACAATGCTCGCTACGGCTGAAAAACCCTAAATTTATCACGTAAATCAATTACTGTCAACAAATTGCCGTAAAAATCCGAATAAAAATGCAAAAAAATAAAAATTTTCTCGAAAAATTTCAGGATTTTCAGGTTTTTCTCGTAGCGAAAGCTGGTTTTTGGGGCTGAAAATGAGGGCTGGTGTGGCAAACCGTGGAGTTTGGGCAAGATAGGTAAGGAAAAAAGTGAGAAAAAGTGAGAAAAAATGAAAAAAATGGAGAAAAAATGAGAAATTTTGCAAAAAATTGCAAAAAAATGAGAAAAAAAGCAAAAAATGCGGAGCATTTTTAGTTCGTAGTTTGTCGGTCGTTGCTCGTTGAAGTTGGGAGTTTGGGGATAGTTCGCCGTAGGTGAATCTTCGATATTTCGTTGAAAGAATTTGCAGATTTGGGGTAAATCTGGTAGAAATAGCCAGTTCAACTTTTGAGGGGTCTGCAACCGGGGCGTTGCTTCGCCAGGACGCGTTAGTTTGGCAGCTTTGGGGTAGCTTAGTCCGGTAGAGTTGTATTATTTTGTTCTCTTGACTTGGCCGGGACTTTTACGCTATAGTGGTTTAACTACCTATTTCCAGTGAGTCGTTGTTATCTGTATCACTCACCAAAGTAATACCGTCGTAAAAATAATTTATTATATAAACATCAAAATCATCGAGCAGTTGCGTTTCATTGATTAATTTGTCCTTTCCTATTTGGTTAAACGAGTAAATTGCCCTATGGATAGTTAATTCGGGGTCAACAAAATCAATCAACCCACTCTCGTGTACTTTTTTTGATATCATTCTGGGCAAACCATATTCTTCAAGCTGATATACTACAGAAGGTAAAAATGCATGGGATATTTTTGAGATAAACGGTGAAATATCCATTTTCTTCGTTCTTAGAATTACTTTTTGCAAAACATTAACATCATTAAGAAGGGAAGCAAATTTAAATGTTGCATTTCTCTCTAATTCAAAAAAAGATTCTACTCCTATATTATGACGGTTTAATTTTGCTAAAAGTTCAGGAATTGATTTATTCCAATTCTGAGATAAAACTTTAATAAAGAAAACAAACTTACTATATTCAATCCCCCAAGCACCTGGTTGTAATCTTATAATTTTATATAATGAACTGTCCCATTCTTCGGCATTACTGGAATTCAAATATGGCAAACCACGCCATCCTGTGGGATTGGTAGATATATCTGATGCAACTTTTTTGACAAGCTCTAAATTACTTGACTGGAAAACATTTTCTTTCAAGAGTCTATCGTAAACATCTCTCCCTAATAACTCATACATATCTTCCCTATCTGATATAATCTTTGCAATCTGTTCAGGGGTTAGGTCATTCTTGTATTCTTGCTCATCAATATCAGACAAAAGACTATCCGGGAATTCAATGTTTAGCTGTACGCTTTCATGAACAGGATGCTTTTCTAGAAGATAAATTTGGCCTATGAAATATTTGAACATTCTTCCACCTCGGCCTATTATATTCCTATATGTGAAATCATTTAGTCGATAACGGCCAATTCGATCTCTCCATATAACAACATTTTCGGCTGAAGTGTTTACACCTTCAATAATTGAAGAAGTTGAAATTATATTGTTAAGACCTTTATCTTCTTCAAATAATTTGATTTGTATCTGACTTAAAGAACGGTGAAGTCGTCCATTATGCACTCCCGTTCCTTTTTCAATTAGTTTTGTTAAAGTCCAATTTTCATCGTAGTTTTCAGAAAGCCACATAGAAAAGTCTTTAAGTAACTTACTCAAACTGACCGATTTTAGGCCGCGAGGAGTTTTTCCAGACGGCGAATAAC
>CAYONQ010000049.1:0-19917 GCA_964405375.1 uncultured Pirellulales bacterium | reverse complement strand
TATTCGCCGTCTGGAAAAACTCCTCGCGGCCTAAAATCGGTCAGTTTGAGTTATTAAGGAGAATATTAAAGATGAAATCCAAGATTATAATATTGCAACTCATTCTCATTTCGTGTAATTCTTTATACGCATGGGAAAACAAGAAAACTCACCCTGCGATAACAGATAACGGAATTGCTGCATCCACCACAGATGGTTACCTAAAAACTCAAATGGGACTGACTAACGGAATATCAACCCAATTATATTGGAACTTTCCCCAAGATATAAAGACGCGAATAGATATGGGTAAAGCTAATCCAAATCAGACAACACGAAATATATCGGAATGGCTTAGGGTTGGAAGTATAATTGAAGACCAGGATAACCATACAATAACCCCTCCTTGGAGGCCTCGGCATCACTTTCATGACCCAATTCGCAATGCTGGTTTGGATAATCATACCGACTATCCTGACTGGGATGCCCCTGGCTGGTCAAGCTGGCTGCCATTGGGTCAATCTGCCCCGGTTTGGGGGATTGAAGGAACTGCTTCAGAGGAGCCACAAAATAACAATGACAGATGGGCCGTTGTGAGGTCGGTGTTTTACGAGTCGCTAAGTGACCCCAGCAAGAATGTGCGCGAGGCACGATTGGCAGAGGCGATGCTAAAGTTGGGTTGTGTTTTGCATCTGCTTGAGGATATGGGTGTCCCAGCGCATACAAGAAACGACTTTCTTTTTGGGCACTACCGGTCCTTGTACACCCTTGACTGGGGCAATCCTTTAGAAGGCTGGGTTGAAGAACAGATTATAGCCAATGCAGGCCAGAGTCCCTGGTCAGGATCCGGGCCTGTTGTTTTCGACAAATTAGTCAAATATTTCGATGCCAATGAGTATATTGGCGATTATCTCGGTGATGGTCAATGGCCACCAGAAGACCTCTGGGGCCTGTCTGAATGCACTAATTATCAACTTCTATCTTTAAGTACGGTCTTTGGTTGTAGCGGTGTCAAGTATCAGTTTCCACATCCTGCAAAAGAGAATGCTGAACCAAATCTTTTAGAACCTGTGCCTGGAGGTGAAAAAGTATATTTCAATGGCTCAAACTATGGAGTAACTCACCTTGCCCGAGACTCATACACACATTACAGGGCGACCATCTGGGGGTATTATTACCCTGTAATCAACAGCACTACTACCACCGACGATGAGCAGGTATTCGTAGATTACGCGGAAGTAACCATACCAAGAACAATCGATTACACAACGGGCTTGTCGAATTACTTTTTCCGCGGTAGATTGAGTGTTGAGCCAAACTGGGCAGACCCTAACATTGCAATATTAACAATCACCAACGATTCAAATAACTCAGGCGTTCCTCAAATCTTAAAAGGGGGGATTTTTGAACTTTACTGGGATGACAGGGATAGCAATAGAGCCGAAGTGGGTGATTTTGTAGTTGCAGGCTGGGGGCCAGAGAGCATTTTGGATTATAACGATACGGTAACCGCGACATTTACCAAACAAGCTGATGCAGCGGCATATACTTTAGTTTACAAAGGTGACATCTGTGAGAACCAGTCCGACCCTGACCCATATGACCCAAACGCTGTAGCTGTTGCCGTCTTCCGGCCAGGGTATCCGATAATTGCCTGGGGACGTGATAACGAAGGCCAGGTAAGTAAAGTGCCAGATGGCAACGAATTAATCGCAGTCGCTGCAGGCAAATGGCATAGTCTGTCGTTGAACTCTGATGGTTCACTGGTCGGCTGGGGATATGATAACCACGGTGAATGTAACGTTCCAGCCGGCAATGACTATGTAGATATTTCAGCGGGGGCCTGGCATAGTATTGCCCTGAAGTCTGATGGCTCGGTAGTTGTCTGGGGCAGCGACAACTTAAATCAAATCACAGACAAACCGGATGGTAATGATTTTGTAGCTATCGCCGCAGGTGACTGGCATAGTTTGGCTATTAAAACCAATGGTACAATCATTGGCTGGGGCGGTTGGAATACCTATGGAGAGTGTAACGCTCCATAGCCTGACCCAGGGACCGTTTATATTGATATTGCTGCTGGTACATATCACAGTTTGGCCTTGCAATCTGATGGTGTGGTCAAAGCCTGGGGAAATAACAACCAGGGTCAGACCAGGATTTATGAGGCTGCTGCAGGTAAAGTACATGAGGCTGTAGCTGCAGCTGGTAATTACAGTTTTTTGCTCAGAGACGATGATATGCTTATAAGCTGGGGTGGAGGCGACTGGTTTGAGCCCGGTATTCCCCGTTATCACTACCGCCAACCTGATAGTAATGATTTTGTAGCTATAGCTGCTGGTACTGATCATATTATGGCACTTACTTTTGATGGTAAGGTATTCGACTGGGATTGGCCACTTGGGGATTTTCCATTTGACTATTTCTCTAGACCAGTTCCACCTGATGTGGTTTTCATAGAAGATATTGACGCCGGTTATGACTTCAGTTTAGCTCTGAAAGCTCCGTGAACAACGTCAAAATTTTGAACAGCCTCAGTATAAAATCGGGAACTTTCATTGCACGTTTTCCACATTTTATTTTTCTTGTGTATTGACTTTTGTGCAACTTTGCTTAATTTATTATCTTTTATTGTTAACCTAAACGGACCGAACGATTATGAAGATAAATGTTCTTTGTATCGGTGACATAGTGGGTCGGCCGGGCAGGCGGATTTTGGCTGATAAGCTAAAGCCGTTGGTCAGGCAGCTGGACGTCGATTGCGTGATAGCCAACGCCGAGAACGCCGCCGGCGGCTCCGGCCTGACGCCGCAAATCTACAATAAGCTGCTGCGCTACGGCGTGAACCTGGTTACATTAGGCGACCATGCCTACCGTAAAAGAGATATAATCCAGACTCTCGAGACAGAAGAAAACATCGCCCGGCCGGCAAATATGTCCGAGTTCGCCGCCGGCAGGGGTTTTGCCATTTATAAAACCGGTAAAGGGCCGATTGTAGCGGTGGTTTCGCTGATAGGCCGGCTCTTTATGAAGCCGGCTGACTGCCCCTACAACGCCGCCGACAAAATCCTGCCGCGACTTCGGCAACAGGCCGATATTATAATCGTTGACTTCCACGCAGAAGCCACCAGTGAAAAAATCGCAATGGGCTACCATCTCGACGGCAGGGTAAGCTGCTGTTTCGGCACACATACCCACGTCGTGACCGCCGACGAAAAAATCTTACGCGGCGGCACAGCTTATATCACCGATATCGGTATGACAGGTGCACACGATTCCGTAATCGGCCGGGGCATTGAAAGTGTCTTGAAGTCGTTCAGAACACGGATGCCGGTGCCGTTTGAGATTGCAACCGGCGATGTGAAAATCAACGGCATACTGGTTACCATTGACAGCAGCACAAAAAACGCCGAACGCATCGAGCGAATCAGCATCAGCGCAGAGCAGGAAGATACGACCCGTTACGACAGCGACGACGGCAAACCGGAATACCTCAGCAACAATTTCTAATAATCGCCGACTGTAGCCGTCGCCGGATATCCTTGAAAGGGATCTGCAATGTCAGCACCAAATGCTGTATTCCTTTGAGTCTTCTCTCAGCAAGGATTTTTAGTCTTTGGCAGGCGGTGTACCTTAATAGGTGGTAAATCCAATTCACGCTCGATTCGCCTTTCTGCTTCTTTAGCCAGTTGGCGAATATACAACTCCAGACTGCGTAGCTCATTCACTTTGTTATCATCCGGCTTTTCTGACCGTTGTATACTTCTGTCCAAATCTATGGCTTTAAGTAAATTTATCCTGACTGATTCCCATTTGTCTGAAAACTCATTTGGTAAAAAAGCCCGGCTATTCCAGAACCATTCTTCTTGCGACGTAATAAATTTAAGTGAATCGAAGGGAATATCTTCTATTAAGGAGTAACATAAGTGGGAAATTAACGGCAGTGCTTCTCTGTATACCTCTACTTTTTTTCACCTATAGCTTCTTCCATTCGTATCTTCCGGGCTTTCGTTACCGCATACCACATACTTAAAAAACCACCAAGGACTGTACAAAAGCCACCTACAAAGACAGGAACTATTTCTCTTAACATTCTATCAAATCCCATTAAACGATTTTAGTTGTTAAGGTTCTATAGAAACAATTCGCCCATCCGTTAATTCCCAAGGCCTTGCATAAAAACCCGTGTGCTCATTTAACTGACCTTGATATGTAACTAAGGAGCCTTTCTGTATGCCTAACAACTTGTCTTTCTGCGAGGCAGGGAACTGCGCGCCTACTTCAATCTGCGTGCTACCCCCTTGCCCTGTTGGTTCTAATCGGTGGTCAAATAATGCACGAAGTTCATCGCCATAATAATATGCCCTTTTAAGAACCCCTTTCCATTGCACTCGCTTTCCTTTATATTTCTTAAACGCCTCTTGGCGTTGCAGACTTGTTGCTTGGCTACCTTTGCCAAATAGCTCGTTCAGTTGTTCAAGCGTTACATCTGTCGATTCAACTTTGTCCATTTTTTTGCCTTTGCAGCCACCTACACAAATTAGTATTATAGCCACCGCTAAAATACAATACTTTTTCGCTTTCATAATTATCTCTTTCTTTCAAAAAGGTTATTGTAATTCACTTATTTGCTTAAATAAAAATATCAACTTTGTCTACTCTTATATCGACAAGTTTGCTCGGCAGCTTTCATACTTTTAGGAAGCAGACTATCGAATTGCCGACACGACAAGGTAGATACCCATAATTTGACGGTCTATGTGCCCTCGGTGACCAAAAAACTACAAACTACGAACTCAAAACGGCAAGGCCATTATCGCAGGAATGGGTTGTGTTGTTTTTCCTGTGCAATGGTTGTCACCGGGCCGTGGCCGGGGTAAACGACAGTATCATCAGGCAGTGTCAACAGCTTCTCTTTTATACTCTTTACCAACCGGCCCATACTGCCGCCCGGAAAGTCCGTCCTGCCGATTGAGTCGGCAAACAGCGTGTCGCCGACAAAGACAATCCCCTCATCGCTCGAATACAGACAGACGCCGCCCGGCGTATGACCGGGCGTGTGAATGACCTCTAATTTTATACCGGCTGACTCGATTACATCGCCTTCTCCGCAAACAAAATCAGCCGGGGCGGTGCTGAACGGCTGTCCCATCAAAGCCGATATATTGCTCGCAGCGCCGGTCAGCATCTCGGCATCGAGCTTATGGATATATGCCTTTATATCGGGATACTTTTCCCGCAGCTCGACCAGGCCGCTGATGTGGTCAACGTGGCCGTGAGTCAGAACCACAGAAACGGGATTCAGCTTATGTTTTTGGAGAAAATCGACAAGCTCGCCTGGCTCAAGACCCGTATCAACGATAAGGCAGTCTCCGGCGGCGGCGCTATTGCGCAGAATGTAGCAATTGGTCTGATACGCACCTAAAACAAAGAGGTCTATCTTCATTTGGCCATTCCCTCAAACCCGGCAGGATAACAGAAACAGCGCCGGCAGTCAACATCGGCTTTGGGCTTGACGGGCAGGGGTAAGTTTGTTATCGTGCTCGGGCAACATTGGCCGTAAGTAAAAAAACGAGATACGAAATGCGATACCTGCTTTCGCAGGCACAAGGATACGAGAAATGAAGGCATTCAGGCGGATATTCAAATATGTCTGGCCGCAGTGGCCACGCATCATCGTGGTCGTCGTCAGTGCCGTTGTTATTGCGGCGCTTTTATCGCTGAGCTTTATGACGCTTATACCGCTCTTGAAGGTAATGATGGGCGAGGAGGGCCTTCACGGCTGGGTCGACAGAAAGGTAAGTGAGCACAGGTACGGGATAAGATTTTATGTTCCCGACAAAACAGACTTTGCTCAAAGCGACATTGCCTTTTATCTTCTTGTAACAGACGTTGAAGATGAAAGTCCGGCCCGGAAGACCGGGCTTGCAAAACTCGACCAAATAATAAGGGTTAACGAGCTTCAGACAAACAGCTATGCCCAAAGGTTCACATCGGCAGAACTGCTGGAACGGCTGGCTTCAGCACCGGGAGAGAGCAAAATTATTCTGCAGGTCCGCAGGTACATCGACGAAGAGCCGCAGACGCAAATCCTGACATTCGATTCAGGTAACAGACCAATCTTCCTTGACGGCATCGAGAAAGTGATGAGCTACCTGCCCGTCGGTCAAACGGCGGCGGATAAAACCAGGACCGTCATCATCATCATCGTGGCAGTAGGTGTGATTACGATAATCCGCTGCTCAGCAAAGTACTACCAGGCTTATCTTGCCCAAAAGGTGGTGCAGGTAGCGCTAAATCGGCTCCGTGAAGACTCCTTCGGACATGTTATGAATATGCCGGTCAACTACTTTACAGGCGAAAAACCAAGCGACATCGTCAGTCGCATCGTCAGAGATACCGGCGTAATGGGTGGTGCCATTAAGATAATGCTGGGAAAAGCGCTCCGCGAACCACTGAACGTGGTCTTTCTTTTGGGCTGGGCGATGGTATTAAGCTGGCAGCTTACACTTATTTTCCTCTGCGGCGCACCACTGGTACTGTGGCTGGTGGCGGTCTTCGGCAAAAAAATGAAACGCGCTACCCTAAAATCACTGGTTGCCAGCGCACAGATGTTGGCAAAGCTTCGCGGAGCTGTCTCGGGACTGAAAGTTGTCAAGGTATATAATCAGCAGGAACACGAACGAAGAAGCTTCGCAGTAATAAATCAAAGACTTCTCAAGCAGCTTCTTAAAATATCGAGAGTCGACGCAGCGACAAGTCCCGTGATGGAAATTCTTGGTATGGCGGCCGGTGGGGTGGCGATAGTGTTCGGGGCACACTGGGTAGCGGAAAAGCAGATTGACCCGAGTGAGTTTTTGATTCTAATTGCCCTTTTAGGCACCGCTGCGGATGCGGTCCGCAAAACAAGCGGTATCTGGAACAAGATACAGGAGGCAAACGCCGCCGCTGAAAGGGTATTCGGCATCATAGATGAGCCGATAGAAAAGCAAATACCCAACGCCTTTGAGCTTGCGCCCCTGAAGGAGAAAATCGAATTTGAAAATGTTGTGTTTACCTATCCCGGCAGCGACATCGCTACGTTAAAAGGGCTTAATCTGACAGTAACAGCCGGCCATAATGTCGCCATCGTCGGCCCTAACGGCTCCGGCAAAACAACACTGGCAAACCTCATACCGAGGTTCTATGACCCCGACACCGGCTGTATTTTTATAGACGGCAAAGATATTCGCAACGGGACACTATCCAGTTTGCGCTGCCAGATTGGAATGGTTACACAAAATATGGTAACATTTAACGATACCATAGCGGCAAATATCGCTTACGGTAAGCCGGGTGCAACCACAGAAGAGATAACCACCGCAGCCAGGCGTTCCTTCGCCCACGAATTTATTGCGTTGCTGCCCGACGGCTACGACGCAATAATCGGCGAGCAAGGTACAGGCCTTAGCGGCGGCCAGCTCCAGAGGATTGTCATAGCAAGAGCTATCTTAAAAAACCCCGCAATCCTTATCTTTGACGAGGCCACCAGCCAGGTCGATGCCGACAGCGAGCACAAGATTCACAAGGCCATCGAGGAAATTATGCAGGACAGGACCAGCTTTATAATCGCCCACCGATTCAGCACCGTCATCACCGCAGACGTGATAGTTGTTATGGACGACGGCCGGATTATCGCTGCCGGCCAGCACGATGAGTTGATGCAGACCTGCCAGTTGTATCAAAGCTTGTACGAAACACAACTGGTAAAGGCATAAACTCACGATGCGCAGGACGCACTAAACGCTGGGCAATACGAAATACGCAGTCAATACGGCAGAAATTAGTACTTTGATTTGCAGAAAACTGCTTATCTTGCCGATAAAATTAGGCGATACGAAAAGTAATGTCGCAATACCTTTTCCTGCTTCGCCGGAACGCTTCGCAGAGGCGAGCAGGATACGTTAACGCTTCAGGGCTGAAATATGAACGACTTTTTACGTCAAAAAAAGGCCAACGAGCTGTTCAAGAGGTACGAAGGCAACCCGATAATAACGCCCGAAAACTGGCCTTATCCGGCAAATGCGGTTATGAACCCGGCGTCGATTAAATTAAATAACGAAACGCTGCTGCTGATTCGAGTGGAGGATATGCGCGGATTTTCGCACCTGACCGTCGCCCGCAGCGCCGACGGATTTACGAACTGGCAGATTGACCCCGCACCGACTATGGAGGCCAATCAGGACTCCCACGAAGAAAGATGGGGGCTGGAAGACCCCCGAATCATCTGGCTCGAAGAGCAAAAGCAGTTTGGCATTACCTATACATCTTTCAGCGAAGGAGGCCCCGTCGTCTCACTGGCCATTACCAAAAACTTCAGGACCTTTGCCCGCCTCGGCGCCCTCCTTCCGCCGGAGGATAAAGACGCCTGCCTCTTCCCTCGCAGATTCAGAGGGCGATTCGCACTGATTCACCGCCCCATTGTCCGGGGCGAGGCACATATGTGGCTGAGCTTCTCACCGGACTTAAAGCATTGGGGAGACCACAGGTTACTGATTAGAACAAGGACCGCATACTGGGACTGTCATAGAGTCGGGCTGGCCTGTCAGCCGATAGAAACACCACAGGGCTGGATGATATTCTATCACGGCGTCCGCATCACCACCGCAGGAGCAATATACCGTGTTGGCCTGGCACTGCTGGACCTCGAAGAGCCGTGGAAAGTCCTGCGGCGAAGCGATGAATGGATTCTTGGGCCGAGGGCATATTACGAACGCGTCGGCGATGTCAGCGGCGTGGTATTTCCCAGCGGAGCTACCATCCAGAAAGAGACCAACCAGCTTAATCTCTACTACGGTGCCGCTGACTGCGTTATCGCCGTTGCAACGGCACGTTTAAGCGATTGTATTGACTATATTATGTCCTGTCCGCAAGTAGAGCAATAGCCAATCGTAAATTACCTCAGGCCCTCGGGTAATCACCTAAATAGTGCGTCTTCGGCAATCCTCCTGTCAGCGGCATTGCGTATTCGATAAAGGCCTCTGTTATGCCGTTACCTTCGGCGTTAATGAATTCGTCCGGCATCGGCTTCGTCTTCTCAGCCACGCTGCTAAGCTCCGTGCGGAACAATTCAACCTTATAATCTTTTCCGCTGGCCAGCCGCTTTATCGCCACCGAGCCGTTTTGCTCTTCCATAGCGTATTGAACCGCGTGCCGGCCGCACCATCTCGCCTCTCTGGCGTCAACCTCAGAACGCAGGCCCGCAAAGCTCCTCTGAAGATAGCCGAACGTATCGGCCCGAACGCGCTTCACACCGAGCTTGCCCCTCACCTGCGCAGCAAGAAAATCTGCCAGAGAACCCGAGCCGGACAACTGCACATTGCCGTGTGCGTCGGTCTCCTCCCACTTGGCCAGCTTTTTGCCCCAGGGAATGCCATCCGTATCGCATATCCCCTCGCTGACCGTAACGACACATCGGCCTAATTTCTTATAAACACCCTCGACATCGCCGAGGAACTTGTCGAGCGAAACGGCCCTTTCCGGAACATATACCAGATGCGGGCCGTCGTCGTCTCTTTGCTTACCTAACACAGTAGCAGCGGTAAGAAACCCGGCGTGCCTGCCCATTACACAATCAATCTTTATCCCCGGCAGCGCACGGTTATCCAAATCATCGCCCATCAAGGCACAGGCCTCGAATTTCGCAGCCGTCCCGTAGCCCGGACAATGGTCGGTAACCAGCAGGTCGTTGTCTATCGTCTTGGGGATATGAAACGCCCGCAGCTCGTAGCCGGCCTCGCCTGCCCGCTTGTTAATGATATGAGCGGTACTTGCCGAGTCGTTGCCGCCGATATAGAAAAAATACCGGATATTGCGCTTTTTGAAGACCTCAAAAATCTTCGCACAATACTCGTCATCCGGCTTATCCCTGCTTGAGCCGAGGGCCGAACACGGCGAATCCGCCACATCTTTCAGCGTATCGGCTGACAGCTTCTTCAAATCGATGAAGTCCTCTTTGACAATCCCCGCTACTGCGTGGACCGCCCCGTAGAGATTTTCTATTTCAGGGTGTTTGCCTGCCTCTTCGATAACGCCAACTAAGGATGCATTTATCACAGCCGTCGGCCCGCCCGACTGCCCAACCACCGCATTCGCCATTTTTACAACCTCTCCACTAAAATTGTAACTTTAGTTCACTTTAGAGCACTTTAGGCACTTCAGAACTTATTATACAAACACCACATCAGCACACAAGAGCCATTCAGAAAAACTCAACCTGCTCGGATTAGAGACTTAAACTGAGGTTTTTGAGTTTTAATATGAGTTAGATTAAGTTTAATCCGTGATAAATGAAGCTTAAAACGTGGCATTTGAGGATGTTCTAAAGAACCTGCAGAAAAATGGCAAAATATAAAGTAGCCGTCAAAAAATCTGCTGCCAAAGAGCTGGAAGACATCCCAAAGAAAGACCTGCGAAAGATTGTCAAGCGCATTCAATCGCTTGTAGAAAATCCCAGGCCAACCGGCTCACAAAAGCTCTCAGGTCAGGAACAATACCGCATCCGCCAGGGCGATTACAGAATAATTTATTCCGTCGATGATGAAGATTCGATAGTTGACATAATCAAAATCGGCCACAGACGTGAAATATACAGGCCATAATTCCCCACACCACTTTGCCCAGCACTACTTTCACATCCTGCGGACCAAAAAAATGTTAGATAAAAAATAGCCGCAGCAGCCATAAAGGAAAATTAAGGCAAAGGCAGAACCACAGGGGCACAAAGGAAAGACCGCTGTATTCGCTTCACACTTCACCGGATGCAAACTAAACGAACCAGGAGGCAATTCGCAAAAGCAGGCGGTTTTTTAGGCCGTGGGCGTAAGACGTAGCTCGCATCGTGGCCTTTATTGCTTTGGCAATGTCGGTATCGCCTGGCTTTGGCACTAATGTATTCGAGATGGTGGCTGTTTCGTTAATCTCGTATTCATAACCCCTGAGCACAACCGCTGGGATGCCGGCGGCTACCTGGCCGAATAGGAGGGCCGAGGCGCTGGTCAGCTCATAAGCGGTCAGGTCGATTCCGCCGAACTTCGGCTTGCCGAATAAATCCAGCTTACCGAATTGCTTCGATACCGGCTCAATGCCGGATGAACCGACCGCAAAATCCATCGTGCCGAACGGGAGCATCTCCGTATCAGCCAGAATGACAGCGACCTGCCTGCCGGTTAGTTCCTGAATTTGCTGTCGTATTTCTTTTGCCGCCTGGTCAGTATCCTCTGGTAAGAGACTTACTATATCGGCTGGATGGTTCGAGCCGTCGATGCCGGCATCGCAGGTATGGATTCGGCCGTCCCTGCCCCTTGTTATACAGATGGCCTGCTCGTGGTCACAAGCTATTTTGCTGCATTCTATATCTTCAGAGGCATTCATAATGCGGCTTTCAACAATGCCTTTGATTGGCATAATGGCGAGAATCTGATGGCCTTCGTCGAAAATCATCTGAAGCCATTTTGCATCCTTGCCGGTTCGTCTGGACAGCTTCAGTGCCTTTTTACCGGGGCTGACATCGCTGAGCTTTCTGATTCGCCCCATTGCCTTGGAGACAATCTTACTGGTCAAAACGATAATATCTTTCTCTCGAAGCCCGCCGATTTCATCCTCGGCGCATTTGACGATAATCTCGGCTAAGTTATCCCCCTGTTTGATTTCCGGCACGGTCTGCAAGCCCAGAACTTCAATCTTTTTCATAACTTATCCCCCGGCAATCCCAATCTCGCTGACGGCCTTTTCCGTCAGGCCGGTCAGCCGGACGTCATCACCGAAACATTTCGTATCGACGTAACGCAGGCCGACGGTCTGTGTTAAGTCAGCCATCGGCTTGGTTATATCAGCGGCCCCCTGTGCCCCCAGTATTTTCGGCGCTATATAAACACAGATTTCGTCGGCGAGCTGCTCCTTCAAAAAGGAGGTGATTGCCGCTGGTCCACCTTCGACGAGCAGTTGAGTGATTCCGCGTCTATTTAGTTCATCCAGCAGGAAATGCAGATTGGAGCTTCCCTGCATATCCGGGTATGCGAGCACTTCCGCACCCATCTGTATGATTTTTTCCGCCGTTTGAGGATTTGCCTGTAGTGTTTCAGGGCTTGTTAAAATCAGTACGGGTGTCTCTTTTGCGGTAGTCAATAATTGGCAGTCCGGTGGAATTCTTAAACGGCTGTCCAATACGATTCTGATAGCTTTCGTGGCCTTGCTTGGCCGGGCCCCGTTAGAAGTAAGACCTTCTGGGAGACTGGTGGAACTTCGGTGCAAACTTCTAACGGGGCGGGCAGTCAGCAGCGGGTCGTCGGCGAGGACCGTATTTATACCCACCAATATCGCCCCCGCCCGGCGGCGCAGTATATGTGCATCTTTTCTGCTCTGCTGGTTTGAAATCCATTGTTTGTTGTTATCGCCGGCGTATGCCAATTTGCCGTCAATACTCTGCGCCCATTTCAATACTATCCAGCACCTGCCGGTAGCGGCGAATTTGATAAAAGGTGCATTTAGCAGACGTGCCTGTGTTTCACAGACGCCGATTTGCACCTCGATTCCCGCTTTGCGCAACTGCTCGATGCCCCTGCCAGCGGCGTGCTCTGACGGGTCTATCGTCGCGATGATAACCTTTGCCACCCTGGCGGCGATAATCGCATCCGTGCACGGTGCTGTCTTGCCCTGATGGCAGCACGGCTCAAGCGTAACGTACATCACCGCCCCCTGCGGATTAACCCCTAAGCCCTTGCAGTCTTCAAGGGCGTTTATCTCTGCGTGGGGGCCGCCGAACTGCTTGTGTGAGCCCCTGCCGATGACCTGATTTGCCTTTACGATGGCGCAGCCGACCGCAGGGTTCGGCTCAACCGAGCCGATGCCACGCTGCGCCAGCTTCAACGCCATTTGCATATATTTCGTATCTTGTGAATCGTATCTCGTATCTCGCATCCGACTAATCTTTTATTATCTCCAGGAATTGCTTTTCGTTTATCACTTTAACGCCTAATTTCCGTGCCTTATCGAGTTTGCTTCCCGGCTCTTTGCCGGCCAGTACAAAATCGGTTTTTTTGCTCAAGCTGGAAGATGGTTTTCCGCCCGCCTGCCTGATTGCCTGCTCGGCCTGCTGGCGGGTGAAATTCTCCAGAGTGCCTGTAACAACAATCGTTTTGCCAGCAAGCTTATCCGATAATTTTGTTTTTTCTTTCTGTGGATTCAAATATTCTAGTAATTCTTTGGTTCGATTAATCCACTTCTCAAAATAATCATGTATACTTTTTGCAATTACCGGCCCTATCTGGTCGATTCCGGCAAATTCTTCTTCGCTCGCTTGCATTAATAGACCAAGATGTTTGAATCTATTTGCAAGTATCTCAGCAATTTGGACTCCTACATGCTGTATACCAAGTGCCGCAATCACTTTAGCCAAGTTTCTCGTTTTGCTCTTTTCAATTGCTTCGAGTAAATTGTCGGCACTTTTTGGTCCCATACGATCAAGACTTAGCAAGTTTTGCTTTGTAAGTTTGTACAAGTCTGCTGGTTCGACAACTAACTTTCGTTCTACTAGTTGGTCAATGATTGCAGGGCCAAGACCTTCGATGTCCATCTGGCCTCGACCGGCGAAATACTTCAGCCGTTCCTTCAATTGCCCTAAGCAGCCCGGATTAAGGCACCTTATATAAACGCCGTCTTCATCCTTTTTAGCATCGCCGCCACAGTTCGGGCATTTCCTGGGCGGTTTGAAGGGTGCCGCACCGGCGGGCCTTAACTGCTTTTTTACTTCCACTACCTGCGGTATTATCTCGCCCGCCTTTTCGATTACCACCGTATCTCCGCAGCGCACATCGAGTCGTTTCAGTTCATCAAAGTTGTGCAGCGATGCCCTTTTGACCGTTGTCCCTGACAGCTGAACGGCGGCCAAATTCGCCACCGGTGTTAGAATCCCGCTTTTACCGACCTGCACGTCGATTGATTCCACGATTGTTTCCGCCTGCTGGGCCGGGAATTTGTAAGAGATACACCACCGCGGTGCCCTGCCCGTTGCGCCTAAAATCTCCCGCTGGTCGAAGCGGTTGACCTTTATCACCATTCCGTCAATCTGATAGCCCAGCTTCCGCTGCTTGTTTTCCCGGTTGAGACAGATATTTATTACCTTATCTATATCTCTGGCTCTTTTTATGTTGGGATTAACGGGCAGTCCCAGCTCTTTGAATTTCTGCAGCGTCTGGAAGTGATTTTCAGCCAATGGCTGTGAAACCTCGCCTATTGAATAGGCAAAGAACGCCAGGTTCCTCGTGGCGGTTATTCTCGCATCGAGCAGCTTCAAGGAGCCGGCTGCTGCATTTCGCGGATTGGCAAAGGCCGGCTCGCCCGCTTCTGTACGAAGCCGGTTCAACTCAACAAATGAGCCCGTCGGCATATAGACCTCGCCGCGAACCTCAAGTACGTCAGGGATATTGCCATTGCCCAAGAGCACCAGCGGGACGGCCTTTATTGTGCGGACATTGGCGGTAACATCGTCGCCCACCTCGCCGTCGCCGCGGGTGGCAGCTACCGCAAGCTTGCCGCCTTCGAAACGTAGACTTATCGCAAGCCCGTCTATTTTCAATTCAACAACGTAGTCGTAGTTTTTGTTGCCAAGTGCTTTTGCCACTCTTTCATCAAACGCCCTTAGCTCCTCGGCGTTGTAGGTATTGTCCATACTGAGCATAGGCACAGCGTGCCTGACGGCGACAAAGCCCTCGATAGGCCGTTCGGAGACGCGCCGGGTCGGCGAATCGCTCGTTATAAATTGTGGATTCGCCCGCTCTAACTCTTTAAGCTCGGCGAAGAGCTTATCGTATTGCCGGTCGGTTATTTCCGGCTGATTGAGCACGTAATAGAGGTAATCGTGCCTTCGTATCTCAGCTCGCAGCCGTTCGATTTGCTCTTTCGCACTCTTAGCCATAACAGCTTATTTATATGCTGCTTCGAGCCGTTTTGCAAGGGTATGATTCGGCCTGAGTGGCAGGTGTCAACCAGCACAAAAGGGATGGATATCCGTGCTGATTTAGTAGGATACCTCGACATGTTCGGAGCCAGAGTAAGCCAGGTTTTTAAACGATTGGTGGGGCAATGATGTGGTATGGCCGGTGCGCAAGGCCTTTTCGTGAAAGCAGTTTTTTCTTGAAATATAGCAAAAATCTGTTAGACTGGTTTGGTGTGCTTTCTGGTTGTCCAGACGGAGGATAGGTAAGATGTATTTTTTAACGTTTTCCCGTGAATTGCCATACACTAAGGAGGCTTTACAATGCACAAATCGCAAAAGTAGGCACATTTTTTGGAGGGCTAAAAAATGGATAAAAAACAAATCTAAAGATTTGGAGATTTAGTGCTGTTGTTAAGAACGTTAAATGGGTAATGTCGTTTAAGTATTTGCCAAGAAAAAGGGATTCGAAGGGGAAAAGTCAATTTTTGCTGTAACAAAGATGAAAGTGGTAAAATTAGGACTGGTCGGAGCAGGGCTGGCATGTTTTTTAATTTTGCTGCCGAATAAAGCTTCTGCACATATCTGCCGCTGGCCGCATAGGTGTGAGAGAGACTACTACAGATGGCTGGATAGGGGACGATACGTATGGCTGGATAAATGCCAGTACAACTGGAATTACTGCCGTCCATTAACAGTGAAGCCGAAAGTGCAATGCCAGCCCTTCTGGTTTGGACCATATCCCCGTGTTGTCATTAAGCAGCGTCCCGTGGTAATTAAAAGAAGGGTCGTTATTGTAGAGCCGAGAAAATACGATGGAGAGAAGTGCGAACTACTGAAACGGATACGGGGGAAGAAAAACGAATGGTTCAAGGAAATTAAAGAGGGAAACAAAGAGGAGCGCAGGGAAGCGATTGAGAATTTGGCAGGATTTTCCTCCGATGCATTGGTTAGAGCGGTGTTGGAAAAGGTTCTGTTTTCAGAGCCCGAACCCGAAGTGCGAAAAGAGGCCGCAAAATCCCTCGGTAAGGTAAATAATTGGAAAGCCCTTCCTGCCTTGAAAAGGGCAAAAGCAGAGGATTCAGATGAAGAGGTTCGCAAAGAGGCTGAAAAGGCGATTAAGAAGGTTAAAGAAAGATTCTTGAAGAAGTTGAAAGAGACTGAAAGATTGTTTGGTAAAGCAAAGAGGGAGATAGCTCCTGAAAGAGGGAGATAGCTCCTGAAAGAGAGAGATAGCTCCTGCTGCTTTGGAAAAACCAAGCGTGAAAGATTCAGATAAAGAAGTTTGGGGAGGCCAACGGAACAATCGAAAAAATCAGAAGATAGTAAGTTTTAATCAGCTACGTTCATATTAAGTGTTTGAGCTTCCGCATCCGTCATATTTTTTCTTTGTAGCCTGCTCTTGGGGCCTAAAAACTGCACTTAAAATCACGTCTTGAGAACAGAATGGCGGCTAATCAGAAAGCGATGGGCTGGCAGGCGTTAACCGGCACAAAAAGGATTGATACCCCTAAAGAACGATTGATGAACTAAAGATGTGAAATCGCCGGAACTGTCGGGTTTGGTATAAAGACAGCGGCTGTAATCACCGCCCTGCGATTCTCAAAACACTCAAGATGCACAAGAGCCCGAGCAGCAGCAATGCGGCCCTCAATATTCGCATCAATTGCGTTCTGGGCTCCACAAACCGCCATATAAAGGCCCAGAAGACCGCAATAAGCGATACACGCAAAATAAAGGATACAACACCCTCGACCATAGACTTATTATGCCTATTTTGACAGGAAAGGTCAAGTAAAAATTACCTATTTTAACAAAATGGCGGAATAAAGATACCGAGATTCGCAATACGGCGGGTAATTCACCACCGGTGTATTCCTGTATATTCGCTTTTTGACGGTTCAGGAAAGACAAGCGGCCTCCTTAACTCTCACAACCTCAGCGTGACAGGCCAGAGTCGGTACAAAGCCAATTGAACCTGTGCAAGAGGCCCTCCACAGGTATTTTTACGCCCATAGCAGGGCCGATTAACCGCCATTTTAGTACTGATAAAGCGATTTTTGCTGTATTTTTGCCAATGGCTTTAAGTGCATAGAATTTTTCTGCGAAAAGTATGTCCCGGTGTCTTTTAAGCATAAATATTAAAGTAATCGAAAAAGATAAGCCGAATAAAATGCGAAGACGTTTGTAAGTTACTGGTTTTTCTAATTTAATACTCATTTTAGGAGAACAAAGATGCATTTTCTGCAAGAACTGAAAAAATGGCTGGGGGAGATTACTGAGATAGCGCTTCTGCTGATTGCACTGGGCATCGCCTTCGAAATCCTCTTTGGCAAGGGGGTTGCGTTCTTCGGAGGCACGGTTGTTGCCAATCTGACGGCGCTAATAAGCACCCTCGGCCAGAACGGACTCGTCGGCCTGATTGCTTTGAGCATTATTCTCTGGCTGTTCTACAGAAAAGCTGCTGCATAAAGCCGTACTTGTTTCCCGTCCCCGTCCGTAACGTAGGTTAAAGCTTTGGGGCAGGGGAAATCTATAACCATTCGGCTGGGCAAAGTAACCTCTGGCGTCTGCAAAAAAGTAATTACAGCGGTTTTCATCGGTCTGTTTTCTTAATCTTTTGCAGGCATGCGGAGGTTTTTTTGTCAACAGCAGAAATCTAACCATATAAGACGACCAGCGGTAAAATCTCCCTGCAAGTTTTTTTCTCTTGAACTACGGCCAAAAAGGCGTAAACTGCCAAATTACAGGCACCGGAGATTTTGGGGGCAGAAGAAGGCCAAAGAAAGGCAAAAAAGCCCTTTCTTTCGACGAAGCTGCTCCCAAATATAATTAACTCTAAAAAGGTGCACGAAGTGCACACACTAAAAATAACCACATTTTTCGGAGGACAAAACAATGAAAAGTGCACGTAAAATTCTCTATGTAGTCTTGACTGCGATTGCAGTTCTGATTGTCTGTATCGTGGTTTTGATTCACCTTGTCGGTAACAGCATTCTGAAAACGGGCATTGAGACTGCGGCAATCAAGACGTTAAACGTCGGAGTTAGTATCGACGATGTGGACCTCTCGATTTTAGGCGGAAGGGTCAGCTTCCAGAATCTTGTCATTGATAATCCGCCCGGCTACAAGCATGATAAGCTGCTCGTAGTCGGCAACGCTCGAATTGCGGTTAGTATCGGCTCACTTTTGAGAGATACGGTCAATATAAAAGAGATTATGCTTGACGGCGTAAACGTTGTGCTCGAACAAAGAGGCGTTACCGGCAATAATCTCCAGGATATTATCAAGGCAATTCCTCAAGCAGACACAAAGCCCGAGGACGAAACAAAAAAGGCCGCTAAAAAGCTTCACATAGACAATCTGGAGATTACCAACGTAACGGTCAAGGCCAAGCTCCTGCCTATCCCCGGCAAGGCGGATACGGTAACATTGAAACTTGATCCCATCCGAATGACCGACTTAGGCAGCGACGACAAACTGGATACAACCAAGTTATCAGTCAAAATCCTTTTGGCCATTGCCACAGGCGTCGCAGAGCAGGGCGCCGGCATTTTGCCTGAAGGTATGACAGACAGTATGAAGGCGACCTTGAGCAAAACAGCACAGTTAGGAAAGGCCGCCGCAGAAGAAGGTAAAAAGCTTTTAGAGGAAGGTAAGGATGCCGGCAAAGGGCTTATAGAAGGCTTCAAAGGCCTATTAAAGCCAGACAAATAGAATAACCTTTGAGCCGGTTGTACCTATTGAAAATATGAGTTCCTATTTGACCAACTACGTTGCTCAAAACATCCCCACTTTATACACTCGACGCATAAAGACATCGAATCCAAAGCCGATTTGGCAAGGTACTTAGGAGTATCCAGAGCGAGAGTAACACAGGTGCTAAGTCAAGTAGAGACCAACAGATAACATCAAGAAAAAGAGGTTATGCTTTCGATTATAGGCTTGGATCATACAATAATTCTATGCCGGGATTACTTTTCTTTATACTTGGAATATGAATCTGATATGAATCTTTGCTAAGGGCGTTTCCTCGAAGATCTAAATAATCCAGCTTCTTAAGCCCTGTGAGAGGTTTGATGTTATTAATGTGGTTATTGGCCAAATCCACCCATTTCAAGTTGGGTAGGCGTGAGAGGGGAACGATGTTTTTAATTTGGTTATCCGATAGGTCGAGTTTTTCAATTTGTGTTAATTTTGCCAATGGAGCACAATTCACTATATTGTTATGATGCAAGAATAATTCTTTTAAATTGTTTAACTTTGAAAGAGGTAACAGATTTCTTATGCGATTGTATTGTAAATTCAATGTTTCAAGGCCAATTAATCTTGATATCACAGAAAGATTGCTGATTTTGTTCCCACGTAAGCTCAGAGAAGTTAAGCGTGTCAAGGTTTGTAAATGTGTTATATCACTTAATTGATTGTCTCTTAAATCCAACTTTTTAAGGTTGCTCAAGACCGAAAGTGCAGAGACATCGTCAATTTTATTGTCGCCAATCTCAAGAATTATGAGATTCGTTAAATTGGAAACAGGAGAAATATTTCTAATCTGATTCTTAGAAAAATTCAAATGTTTTAGATTGGTAAGGCCTGCAAGAGGTGTTATATCTTCAATTTGATTATCTCGAATAAACAACAGTTGCAGTTTTACAAGACCAGACAGAGGGGATATATCTTTGATTCTGTTTCTATCTATAAATGCCGTTTCCAGGTTTTTTAATTCCGACAGAGCACTGATATTTTCAATTTTATTAAAAGGAAAGTGCAAAAACTCAAGTTTCTTCATGTTAGCAATAGAAGTAATATCCTTCACTCGGTTATGGGCGAAATCCAAGTGTTCCATATTAGTTAGTTTGGCCAATGGTTTTATATCACTAACTTGATTTTTCACGATATTGAGTAATCTTAAGTTACTCAAACTGACCGATTTTAGGCCGCGAGGAGTTTTTCCAGGCGGCGAATAA
>CAYONQ010000048.1:0-20036 GCA_964405375.1 uncultured Pirellulales bacterium | reverse complement strand
AATAGCCAGTTTCATAACCAATTGTTATTATTCGACTTATAACGGGACAGTAGTGTTGTTATACGTTTTTTAAATACCTTTCCCCAAGGTGACGCCAAAGATAAATATCTAGATCTATTCGATTTACACCAAGATGATAGGCCACTTTTTTTGCGGCAAGTTGATATTCTGCGCTAACTTCAGAAGTAAGACCTTTTATTGTTTTCCACACAGGCAAGCTTTGACCATAACTTGTGCCGCGAATGCTATTTGCAACATGGCTGTCTAGAGGAACTTCAAGCCACTTCTCAATATGAGAGAGGTTGTAATACCCAGAGGTATGCTTATTATAAACAATTTCCCGTAAATATATGTTTATAGCCTTTCTTGCCGCCCCCCAATTTTGTGCGCCCTTAGGCAATACGCGTTTCAGTTGATTGGTTTTCTTATTTAGAATGAGGGCAAACTCACTCCTTGTGCGTGATGCAGAAAAATCAGATAATTTCATGCTAGATAAATATTGCCTTGTTTTGCTAACTACCCCTTTTGTTCCTCGTCCGCGCAATGTTGATCTGCCTATAGATAGCATTGCGATTCTCTTTACAAGCAGACTGATTGTTCGTTTATCCATATTTGTTTTCCACGCCTAACAATGATTATTCAGTCTGCATAAAACGCCAAACGCAGACTTCTTTCAACCAAATACCATTCACTATTCACCATTCACGAATTAGCCATTCACTATTCACGAATTTAACGAGCAACTCTCTCGCACCAATTTCGTCGCTCGGGTCACGTGCCACGAACCACGTGCCGCCGAGGCACCGCCCCGGTTGCTGACCCCTCAAAAGTTGAACTGCCTATTTCTACTAAATTTACCCCAACCCCGCAAGTTCTTTCAACCAAATATCGAAGATTCGCCTACGGCGAACTATCCCCAAACTCCCAACTTCAACAAACTACGAACTACCAACTACCAAAACTACGAACTAAAAATGCTGCGTATTTTTTGCATTTTTCAGGATGTCTGCGTCTTCGGAGATTCCGAGGCCGGGTGCGGTGGGGACGTTTATTCGGCCATTCTTGAGACGCAGCGGCGGATCGTACCAGGGGCCGGTTTGAGAAAGGCCGCCTTTGTACTCGTGGTAGGGGCCGATGTTGGGGGTGCACGATGCGAAGTGGAGGACTTCGACGTAGCCTGTCCCGGCTCCGGACATGTGGGGGACGACGGTCATGCCTGCTTCGGCTGCCATGCGGGCGACCCGGATTGCGCGGATGAAGCCGCCGTTGTAGTGGAGGTCAGGCTGGACGACCTGCAGCGCTTCGTTGTGGATCATCCAACGGAAACGCCGAAGGCTGGTTTCCTGCTCTCCCCCTGAAATTGGGATCGAGAGTGCGTCGGCGACGCATTTTGTTTCCTCAAGGTGGTCCCAGGGACAGGGCTCCTCGAACATATTGATGCCGTGATCCTCAATGAGCTTTCCGATCTCGGTTCCTTTGCGGCAGTCGTAAGAGCCGTTTGCGTCGGCGTAAATAGTGATCTTGTCGCCAAGGGCCTTTCTGACGATACGAATGAGGCCCTCGCTTCGGCCAGGCATCGAGTCGGCGTTATTTCTCATGCGTCCGCCGACCTTGAACTTGACGGCGTGGGCTCCTTTTTCGACGTGCTTCATGAGGATAGCGACCTCCTGCTGGGCAGTTGTGTTGCGATTGCCGCTGGCGGCGTAGACGGCAATATCATGGTTGACCACACCGCCGAGCAGCTCGCCCACCGGCTTTGCCTCCATCTTTCCGAGGAGATCGAGCAGGCTGAATTCGACCCATGCGACGCAGCACCATAGGGCGAGGTTGGCGAGTTTGTAGTTGCTCTTATAGAGGTACACGCCGTCGATGAGCGATTCGAGGTTGCGGGCGTCTTTGCCTATAAAATATGGGATGACCAGTTTCTGCAGGATCGGGTAGAGATAATCAGCGCGACTATTTGTGACGGCGACGCCGACTGCGCTGTCGGTCGAACGGGCGCGGACGAAGTGGTTCTTCTTGCCCCGCAGTAACTCGATCGATGCGATTTTCACCGGGGACTTGACCGATGAGAGCTTGAGAATCGGGGCGGCGGCGGCCTTATCCAACTGAGGAATAGTTGTTTTGCGATATCGGGCGGCGGAGACAGGGCTCTGAACTGCGGCCAGGGCGGCAGCGCCAAGGCTTGATTTGATGAAACGACGACGGTTGAAGTGCATTGTTAAGACTCCTTAAAATCACAATGTTCCCAAAAGCTGACTCCTCTCCGAAGTTGCTCGACAAATTATAACCCCTCCTCTCTACCCCGTCAATTCCTGTACCCGCACGGGCGGGTAAGAGCAAAAATCCATTTTTTCAAATTTTTTTTATCTCTTTCCACATAAGCACTTACAAATTTATACCATTTCGAAAAACCCACGTTTTTCGCTCCATTTGCGCACGTCCGCCCTAATTATAGAGGGTCGCGTTCTTTTCGAACCACCCTGTAAAAACCAAATTGTCAATTAGGAACACTCGTAATGGTTGCCGAAGCTCAAACTTGTGCCATAGGTATAATCACCATCCTCAACATCCTCGTCGCTCTACATTTGTCGGGAGTCCTCTACAAATCCACCCTTTTTATGCAAAACAAACCCAATTTGCCAAATGCTCAAATGAACGTAAGTGAAGATTATACAGAGGATTATGAAAATAAATGCCTTCGCAGACGCCGGAAAAACAAAGCCAAAACAAAGCCAAACAAAGCCAATTCGAAGCCAAATCAAACCCAATTTCAAAAGGGGCTCCCAGCCCTCCTTTGGCGATATACGACATACGAAATACGAGCGACGAACTACTGTGTCTGGGTTACCCTCTTAGAGCTAACGTTTCTGGTTTTTCCATCTTACGCAGTGGAAAAATTGCATCCTACCCCTTGCTTCCGGCCAAAGACACGAAGACATTCTTGTTTGATTTCGAGGTTTTCGCAGGCAACAGCGGAGGCCCAGTCTACTTCGTGGACAAAGGACGAAGGTACGGTGGAACTATCCACCTGGGAGAGACTATTCAATTCGTTGCAGGGATTGTAACACGACAGCATAAGAAACTCCGCCTTGCAGTTGTCGTGCCAGCTCACTTCATCAAAGAAACGTTGGCTCTCCTTGATAAGAAATAGGTCGATAAGGCAAGTCAACAATCACAGGGAATTAAAGTTGTCCGGCCATATAATACCCAAACCCCCCGAAAAAAATGGGGCAGTCCCGCACTTGCCGCCTTTCAATTGATAATTGATTAATGATTATTGATTCCTTCGACTGCGCTGCCCGCACTAAATTACCCCGCACCAAGTTACGCCAGTTTGCTACTTGGAGCGGGACACGGCGGCAGAGCCTATTTAGTACGGGGCAAGCAGAATGACCGGAGGAATGTCAAATCATTCGGCGTTGCACAGTTATAGTCCACAGTCCTATGGACTC
This sequence comes from uncultured Pirellulales bacterium, assembly GCA_964405375.1. GTDB lineage: Bacteria > Planctomycetota > Phycisphaerae > Sedimentisphaerales > Anaerobacaceae > CAYONQ01. The sequence goes on along the minus strand of CAYONQ010000048.1, from coordinate 16,581 downwards.
CGTACGGAGGACGCCCCACAACGGCGGGACTCCTGCCGTAGGGCATTCGCCGTCGTGGGACATCACGAGACAGGAAATAGGTTTGACAATGCCTGGCTGGTTTCTGTAAAATGAGGTGTCAATGCCGTTTTTGCGGGCGTAATTCAGTGGTAGAATGTCAGCTTCCCAAGCTGGACGTCGTGGGTTCGAATCCCATCGCCCGCTTTTTTATAAACTTCTTTGTGTGCTCTGAGTGTTTTTTCCTATTCGATAGGTCTCGCACCTTTCAAGTAAACCCTTTCACCACGTTCGGCTGCTATAGGGCCGAGCTTGACTAACACAACTCGTTTTGAAGCGTCATAACACCAACCTATTGTCTCGTTCTCAAGTTCTCCCTGAGAAGCGTACCGTTTTATTATTCTTCCTCCCATTTGCACCTCGCTGGGTGAGACAACATCGTTGACCTTTAAGACGTAGGATTTATCCAATCCGCTTCTGTACGCTCCTCTGGCAGGGCCTATATCAATTATTATTCCGTCTTCGGCCTCCACGCAGACAAAAGTGGTCAAGGCAAAGATGCCCTGCTCATAGTCGCAAGTTGTGCCGTCATCGTCATAAAGAGTGAAACTTGACGTTCCGGCAGGATAGATGTCGAGGGTCAATGGGTCGGTCGGTTTTTCGCCGACGTAGTTCATCACCGGCGCCATAGGGATAATCGCTCCTGCCTTGACGAATATCGGTATCCTGTCGGGCGGTGCGTGGTATATCATATTTTTTGGACCTTTATACCTGTCGCCGGTTGCGTAATCAATCCACTGACCCGCCGGCAGGTAAATCTCTCTTGAATCGGATTCGGTACAAATAGGGGCAACTAACAACTCCCTGCCTAAGAAATACTGAAGGTCTTTATCATAAACCTGCGGGTCCTGCTGATACTCCAATACCATAGCCCTCGCTACGGGCACTCCGGTCTGATTTGCCACCCAGGCATAAGAATAAATATAGGGCAACAGGCGATAGTGCAGTTTGGCGTAAAAACGGTAGCTATCTTCGGCCTGCGTCCCGAGGTCCCAGGGCAAGACGGTCCAGCTTTGACAGACGGGGCTGAGAAGTCCGAATTGCGCCCATCTTGTATATAAGTGGGAGTCCTTTATGTTCCTTTTGGCCGGGATGTCGGGGGCGTAGTATCCGAACCCGCACAGGCCCATATTCTGTGCGCTCTTAATAACTTCCTGAAGGGCCTCAAAGGTGAGTCTATAGTCGCCCGACCATGTAACAGGATACCGTTGTGTGCCGGCGGTAGCGATGCTGCTCCATATCATACCTCTGCCTTTTGTGTAATCTTTTACCGCTTCAAAGGTTGTTTTTAGATTCAACAACCTGTGAAGTATACGCATCTCGTCCAGATTTCTTCCGTTGTGGAATATGGCCCTTCTCGCCGTCCCCAAGTCACCGGTGTGGTCCAGCTTGAAGGACTTAACGCCTATGTCAACCAGCGGCTTATGCTGCTGTTTCCACCACTGTGCGGCCTGGGGATTGGAGAAGTCCGGCACCGCCGTCATACCTCGCTTACCATACGAGACGAGACAGATAGAGCCATCCGGATTCTTTAAGAAATAGTCGCGCTCAGCAGCATAGTCGTAGAATTCGCCGACATCCGGGTTAACCAGGGCGGTCTCCCAGACGGAAAACTTAAAGCCATCGGCGGCGAGTTTGGATATCATTGCCTTTGGGTCAGGGAATTGGCGATTGTCCCATTTAAAGTCAACGTAACCACGTGGGTTTTGGGGATATGCCTCGAGTCCGTGTCCCTGTCCTAGATATTTCGAGCCCTTATTTAGCCAGCTTGAATCTGCGTGGAACACATCGCAGGGAATGTCTTTTTCTCTATACATCCTGCTGTAATCTTCGATTTGCTTTTGGTCCCAGTAGCCGGCCTGTCGCGTTCCGAACCCCCATTTCGGAATCAGAGGTGTTCGCCCCGTAAGCTCTGTGTATCGACCCAAAATCTGTTTGAAGCTTGGGCCGTAGATAAAGTAGTAATCGAGCTGCGGGTCTCTCGTCTCAAAGGAATAATGGTCCGACGCCTCACAGCCCATTCTAAATACGCTGTTATACGGGTGTATGCTGTTAAGAAATATGCCGTAGCCGTTTGTGCTCATAAAGAAGGCGACTCTTCTGCCTACGATGCCGATTTTCTGTTTTCGCTTATCCAAAAGATTAAAAAACTGCTCCTCAAAGCCGTCTCTTCCACCGATACCCGCCGCCGCACCGAACCCGAAGAAATGCTCATCGCTGCCGAGCTTCATAAACGCATAGACCTGAGAACGGTCGCGTCTGATACCGTCGGAACTTTCCTGTAGGACTGCATTGCCGTCTCGGTCGTATATGGCGAGCCGAAAGGGGTCCTTCTTTGCCGTTACTTTGAGAGCTTCGGTCTTTATTACAATTTGCTCGTTTTCCTCTGATACGGCGAACTCGGTTTTGTCCCAATCGTGTTTAATTACGACGTATTCTTCTCCTGGGACAATCTCTGATGTGGATGAGCGTATCCTCAGCACATCGGGCGTGCATACGTCAATTTTTACAAACACCTTCCGGTCTCTGTCCGAGCTGCATATAAAATCGACCGCCATATCTTGCTTTTGGTAGGATACAAGTCCCCGGACACTTTCATATTCCTCACCATAAGCAACAAGGCCATTTGAGATTACTACAAGCACCACTGAAATAATTGTTAACTTTGTCCTGTACATAATTGCTTCCTTTAATTTTTTATTTATTCTATTCTCCAATTTCTTTCTCACAACCTGATATTTCATTATCCTTCATCTCCACGCGCGAGGAATATTTACCAATACACACGGCAGCGACCTGATTGCCTTTCCCCGTGGAGCGAATAACATTGTTTTCGATAGCAATATCGCCAGTTCTTCCGCCGATATAAAATCCGTATGCTTCAGATGAAGGGGTCCCATTGTTTTCTATAACATTATTTCGGAATGTATTTCTGTGGCCGCTGTTTTGTTCTGTCTCGTCACGGAAGTTTACCCCGTGCTGGCCATTTTCGTAAATATGGTTATTTTCGAAGATATTATCTGTATCCTGATGACCGATTGAAATCCCATATCTGCCGTTTGAATAAATGACATTATCTTTGAATATTCCGTTCTGGACCCGCCAGCAGAGAAATATACCATCGTACCTGTTATGATGACTTACACAGTTCTCTACGATAGTATGGTCGGAACCTGTTCCGGGATGAAAGCCAAGGCCGTTTCCGTAGCAGGCCTCACAATTTCTTACTGTAATATTTTCAGTTATTTGCCAGCTGAATGAGTCACCATTGAACTCATTCGTTTTCACCCCTTCAATAATACAATTGCGGGATTTATGAAGATAGATCCCGCCAGCTCGACATCCATTTATATAATCGCTGGTGTTTTTGTTGCCTTCTACAACAAAGTTTGCAATCCGAACATTCTCAACCCCAATCCCTTCCACGACAGAGCAGGCATTTGAAATCGTTCCACTTTTGGAAGCAATGTAGTCACGCACGGCACTATTATCAAAATAAATTACATTTCCGACAATATCAGTGATTTTTGCCGTCGTAACCATCCACCCTTCTTTGTGCTCATCATCAAACATCTGAATGCCCATTCCAACCTTGAAGCCGCTTACATCCTTCACAGTTGCCTTCAGCATCCCGTAATCAACATCGGCAATAAAATTTGTTCTGAATCCATCACATTTTTGTAACGTCGTCTCCTTGCCCGAACCAATTAAAGTGATATTGCTATACAGCCGAACAGGCGAAATAACAAGAAATCTACCAGCAGCTAATTTCACTGAACCGCCACCTCTCGCATTAATTGCATCGAGAGCAATTTGAATAGCATCTGAAGTATATCCTTTTATATCCGCTTGCCGGCCACCTACCGTGATAACCTGTTCCTTATGTTTAGGACTTACCAATCCTTCAACTTTTGAAGTTGCCTGTCCTGAAAGAGTCTCTGAGAAAATAACAAGGAAAGCTGCCGCCGCAATTACCCTACAAAGCAATCTACCTTTCATAATATTGGGTTTCCTGTTTATCTTAGTTTTAAGAAAAAATTTCTTTCAACTTTCCAACAAACTCAACAACGGCAAAATAAGTGGTCAGCAATGAAAATAAGAACACAAGAGCAATTCCGATATTCATTTTCTTACCGGCAACGTGCTCACCCATAACCGGTTTTCTATTTATGAGAATCCAGATTGGAATGACCACGGCAGGCAATATACAGGCCTGGAAGGCCTGCGAGACTACCATCAGTGCCGGCGGCCGTTGTTCCATAAATTGCATCCCGAAGCAAAACAATATGCCGACGAACCCGAGAATACGAAACAGAGGAGAGTGAATGTTTCGCTCTCTGCCGGTATAATCGCAAATCAGCCAGGGGGCAATCAGGACGATTGGGAAGACCGTGGAAAGCCCGGCGCCGGTAATACCAAGTATAAGAATAAATGCAGCGGCCTTACCACCCAGGGGCTCCAGAAGACCAATCATCTCGACTGTATCCTGCAAGCTCTGGCCCTTGACATACAAAGTCCCCGCCGCGACAGCCATAATGATTCCACTAAGAAATAACATCATAGCAGCAGAGACAAATGCGTCTTTTTTCTCGTCCTTGAGATTATCAACTCCCCAGCCCTTTTCCGCTACCACGATGCTTCGCATAACAAAAACCGCCGCCGAACAGGTTGTCCCTGCAATGCCTGCTACCAGTAAAAACGCACTCTGGTCACCCTTGAGCTCAGGGATGCGCGGCACGAGCCCCTTGACAATAACGCCCAGATTCGGCTTAACCATAATAAAGACGGTGAGAAAAGACAGCCCCATTAAAATGACAAAAAAGGTGAGTACTTTTTCAAATACCGTGTACTTTCCACACCACAGCAGTAAGTAAAGGCCAATGGCAAGAACAAAGGTAATCCAGAATGTGCTGAAGCCCTTCTCGCCGCCAAAAATGAGGCGCGAGCCCTCGCTGAGCAAATCGGAAACAATTCCCATAATTCCCATAAGGGCCATAATTTCACCAATGATAAGCGCGATAAGAAGATATATGGCCAGCGGTTTGCCGACCTTAAAATTGTTTTTGATATTGTATAAAGCCGTTCTTCCCGTAACCAGCGTCATCTGGCCGTAAGCCACCATAAGGACATAAGTGAAAATACAGGAAAGTAACAGTGCCCAGAACAGGTCCATTCCATAATTGGCCCCTGTCTTGGCCATTGTAGTAACGCTGCCGGTGCCGATGTTGTAGCCGATAAGAAAAAGCCCCGGCCCAACCGCCAACAACGCCAGTCCTATCTTCCTCAATAACGACGTTTTCGCCTCTGTTTCCATAATCCAATCCTTTATATTATTTAAAAAGTATTTCCCTCGCTTACTAAATCGTGCCCAGATTATGGACTGTCGGCTGAGAATTGTCAATCGATTATTGATTATTTTCTATTGCCACCACCAACAATAGGCGGACAACAAACAGATGTGTCAATTATCGAACATTTTACTCGTGCCGCAGGGACTCAATCGGGTCCATATTGGCAGCTCGACAGGCGGGATATAAGCCGAAGGTTATTCCTACGGCCGCACTGATACCGAAGGCCAGCACTAACGAATAGCCCGTAATGACGGTGGGCATCCGGCCGAAATGGGTTACCAGAGATGGTATAACAGAGCCGAGAATAATCCCCAAAACTCCTCCAAGCAGCGTTAAAAGCAGGGTCTCCGAGAGGAATTGAATGATAATGTCACGTTTGGTGGCACCGAGCGCCCGGCGAATGCCAATCTCACGTGTGCGCTCAGTGACGGTTGCCAGCATAATGTTCATAATTCCTATCCCGCCGACCAAAAGAGAAATTGCAGCGATTGAGCCAAGAACAATGCTAAATATCCGTCTTGTTCGTGCCGCCTCACGCAGTAACTCCAGTGGGACTACTATCTGGTAGTCCTGCTTATCGTGAAGCCGGGCTAATAATCCGTCCAGCACGTTGTAAGTCGGCAGGACCTGCTCGTTTGAAGCGACCTTTACAATAATTTTCTGCAGTTCGACTTTTTCCACGCTTTGACTTCCGCCACTAAAGCTTGCTGTCAGCTCGGTGAACCGAGACTTGGCGGTTGTCAAAGGAATATAAATATTTCCCACAACACCGCCACTGTCTCCACTTACTGCAGCTGCCCCCTTTGCGAAACTATCCGTCATCTTTTCGGTCGCCGCCTGGGTGGCTATTCCTACCACTCGGTAATAACCGCCATAGATTCTCACATCCAGTCCGAGAGGGTCGTCAAAGACAAAGAGCTGCCGAGCCACCAGGTCATCAATAACACAAACCGCCAGTTGATGATGCAAATCAGTGCTGCTTAAAAACCTGCCCCGCATCAACCGAACCGGCGAAATCTCCGTGTACCATGGAACCGTTCCCACAATCTTTATAGTTGTCTTGCGATTGAGGTATCGCGCTTCCTGGTCTATCTCGCGTATGGGTACAGCTACCTGGACGTTAGGTATTATGCTGCGAATAGACTCGGCGTCGGCATACGTCAGGCCGAAACTGGCAATGGTTTCGACGTCGCCGGTGTCGGTTTGCTTCTTGGGGGGCTTGACCGTTTCAATAATCAGATTCGTGCTGCCAAGCCGTGCTATGGCCTGCTGTGCCTCCTGGCTTGCTCCCTCGCCTATGGCCAGCATTGCAATAACAGAGCAGACGCCAAAAACGATACCCAGCGTCGTCAGTGTGGAACGCAGCCGATGCATCCACAAACTTTTTACGCCTAACTTAAATGTTCGTTTTAATCGAAACAATAACATAATAAATTTACGCCTTGTTATTGAGCTCTTGCTCAATCCGCCCGTCAAGCAGCTTTATGATTCGCTGTGCTCGAGCAGCAATTTCGGTATCGTGGGTAACAACAATCAGCGTTTTGCCCTGTTTATGCAAACGGTCAAGAACGTTTAAAATCTCAGCGCCGCTGGTTGAGTCAAGATTGCCGATTGGTTCATCGGCAAGGATTATTACCGGGTCGTTTGCAAGCGCCCTTGCGATAGCGACGCGCTGCTGTTGGCCTCCGCTTAACTGTGAGGGTTGATGTTTGAGCCGGTCACCAAGACCGACCATTACGGCCAATTCCCTGGCACGGGCGGCACTTGCCTGCTCGGAAAAGCCCTGGTAAAACATCGGAAGCTCTATGTTCTCTATAACATTTAATTGGCCGATAAGATTGTAAGATTGAAATATAAAGCCGATACTTTTACCACGAATTAGCGAAAGCTGGTTGTCGTCAAGTTCGGAGACGTCCTTTCCACCCAGCCAGTATCGGCCGCTGGTGGGTTTGTCAAGGCAGCCCAGCAGGTTAAGCAAAGTTGATTTTCCCGAGCCGCTGGGGCCCATAATGGCTACATACCGACCCTGCTCAATCTCTAAGTCCATATCCTGTAATGCGGGTAATTGAACCGAACCCAATTGATATGTCTTGCACAGTTTCTCGGTATTAACCACAGCCATCAGACTCAGACCTCGATGTTTTTACGCAGGTTAACCTTACTTCGGCAATTGAATTGGCCTGCTTTTACCCCTCTGGGCGGGTTGCTTCCAACTCGGTGATACGGGGCGGATTAAGCAGCACCTTCTCTCCCTCAGCCAGCCCGCTTTTGATTTCAACAAAATCGTTGTTAAACGCACCGGTCTCAACTTCACGTTTCTCAGGGCCGCTATCGGTCATCACATAGCACAGCTTTGTCCCCTCGTGCGTGACAACGGCCTGTATCGGCACACTGAGGACGTCCTGCAGTTCGTCAATAATCACTTCTACTTTTGCCGTCATACCGGTTTTGAGAGACTCGTGCGTTCCATCGACGCTCACATCGGTTCTGTAAACCTTGTGGTCAGGATTGATCCATTCTTCAGGGTCTGCCAATGGCGCTTTTTTCAACACCTTGCCGGTAAAGGTCTTATCCGGAAATGCCGCAACGGTTATCTTTGCCTGTTGGTCCGGCTGGACCTTATCGACCCAGGTTTCGTGGACTTTAATCTCTATTTTCATTGCCGTTGGGTCGGGTATCGATATAATCTTTTGGCGTTCCCTGATTTCCGCTCCTATCTCAATCGGCCTGTTTCTTCTCTCCCAGCTGCTTGCCATACTCGAAGCGTATACCACCTGCCCTGGTGCGGGGGCCCTTATCACACAAGCATCAAGCTGTTTTTGCAGTTTCTCCAGACGCTCCTTTTGCAAAGAATACGTTGCCTCGCGGCTCTTCAGCCTTGCCTGGGCCTGAGCCAGCTTCGAGCGTGCCTGTGCTTCTATCCGCTCCAATTCACGCTTGGCCTCGTTGTAATCGTTCAGGAGCTTCTCAACCTGTTTTGGAAATTCGTACTTTACAAACAGCTCTTTGGCTGTCTTCGCCTGCTCAAACTTGATTTCTTTGCGTTCTTTATCCAACGTATCTGCTTCCTTATCGCTAAGCGATACGTATTCTTTTTCGTGAAGTCTTTCTGTCCATTCCAGCTTGCTCCTGGCCAGCTCAAGCTCTTGTTGTTTGAGACGGATATCTCCGTCCAGCTCGCGCAGTTTCTGCAAGGCCTCACCCCTAAGGCCAGGATTATCAATCAGTGACGCAATTGCATCGTACTCAGCCCTTGGGGCCATCTCGGATGAGATAAGTTTTTCAGCCAAAATCTCACCGAGGTATTTCTGCAGATCTATCAGTGCAAATCTGACCTTCATCCGGCCTGCCTGAATGTCACTGGTATTTTGCTTCTCCTGGATGTCAAGCGCCTCCTTCGCTTCGGTAAGCTCTGCCTCCGACCTTAAAAATGTGATCTCCTGTTGTGTCAATTTTTCCTTTATGTCTGAAGAATCCAGCTCGACAAGAACTTTATTATTAACATCTTCAGGCGTAACAGTTGTTCCCTCGTCAACGATGCTGATTATAGTAGTCTGTCCTTCCACCTCGGACTTAATGTCTATAGAGTTGAGCGCCTTAATATCGCCGCTTTCCGTTACGGTGATAGGCAAATCACCGCGAGTTACCGTGAACAGTCCTGCTTGTCCTTCGGGATTATCAGGGCTGGCTGGTGTCCAGTGTGAAAATACAAACGCACCAATACCGGCAACCGCAATTACAGCGGCGCAAATCAAAATCCAGCGAAGCCATCTTGCAAATCCCGATTTACCCCCCTGCTTTACCGCACTGCCCGCCTTCATTATATTATCCTGCCTCGTCCGCTGATTGCTGCCACATACCGTCCGGCCTGACCTGCAAAACACCAATATCTCGGAAAAAGCTTAATTTCGCAGTTGCGTGCCCTATTAAAGCGGATGTGACAGCGTTTTGCGCCTCTAATAAAGCATCCTGGGCCTCCAGCAAATCCCGCGTGGTTGACCGCCCAGCCTCTAATAACAATGCAGTGCTCTCAACACGTTTCTCGGCTAAATCTAAACTGCTTTTTTGAATCCGGTATCGTTCCGACGCCTCCTGCAGCTGACGATATGCCTGGCGCACGCCTAATTTAACCTCGTCCTCCTTGTTTTCATATTCCCGCTGGGTCTGCTGTAACGTTATCACTGCCTCGCGATAGGCGTTGCGCTCGGTTTTTTGGTCCAACGGCAAATCAGCTTCAAGACCCAGCTCGTAAGTACCCTTGTGAAACTGCAACCTGCTAAAGTCGGTCTTTTCCGTCGAATTTACACCGATGTTGCCAATCAGATTAAGCTCGGCACCGAGGCCGTCGGCGGCCACCATAACCTTGCGCACCGCATCATCAATTCTGTCTTTGCTGTTGGCAAAATCCAGACGCTGAAGTAATGCCGTTTCAGTTGCTACATGCAATGTATAATCAGGTTCGCTTATCCCGATTTCTTCCAACGCCTTTAACTCGTTCTGGTCCAGCTCTATGTCAGTATCGGTTGGTACAGATAACCTTATTTTGAATTCATCGAGCTGCTGTTTATATCTTTGCTGGGCCTGCACATATTGGTCTCGTGCTCTTAGCACATCCTGTTCCGCCTGGTCCACTTCGAAACGGTTTCTTCGGCCGGCTTCAGCCTCCATCTCCAGGCGCTCTTTTGATTCAACTCGCCTTTTATAATCGTTCTCGGCGTTGGTCACCTCGTCCCTTCGCTGCAGGACGCGGTAATAGTCGTTTACAATCGAGACCACGAAGGTTTTACGATAGCGGCTGAACAAACGTATCTGGTATAAAACATTTCGCTCGGCCTGGGTGAGGTTTTCGCGGGCGACCTTGCCGGCACCGGCACCCAGCAGAGGCACAATTACCCTGGCGCTTAAAACCGAGGCCAGTGTAGTGTGAGGGTCGCCGGTAAAAAAACGTGCCCAGTCTAAAGCAATTCCGGTGGCAATCAATGTTCCGTCTTCTAACAGATGCGTTTGCTCAAAACCTATATCTTTATTAGTTTCTCCGCCCTCTATGCTCACGGATTCATCATCGCCTTCCCTGGTGTATCCGCCGTCGATGGTTGCAAACCACCGTCGTGCGTAGTTATGCCGTTCCAACGTCAAATCGAGCGCCGTCAGGTAAAGCGATTCTTTTCGCGTTTGATATTCACGATTATGCGCAGTGGCCGTTGCGACCGCCTGTGCAAGAGTTATAACGCCGGAAGATGGTATGGCCTTTTCAGTTTGGATGTCGTTTGGTGATGGTTCTGTATCGCTGATTGTATAATTGGCCCTTTGGCCGAAGCTGTCCTGCCATTTGCCATCGATAATCCTATATACCTCTTCATCGGCTTCGGCTTTATAGTACTCCTTGCTGCACGCTCCGGCCATACCAAGCAACACGGCGGCACACAGTCCCCACCATAAAATCGTTAGCGAGCGAAATTTACAAGACATAGAACCCTTCTCCCACATAGCTTCTGCAATACTCATGCATTTGTTAGGCAACAATGAGTTAAGACGGTGTTTGGAGTCGTTTTATTGCGTGAACCCATCTCCATTTCGCACAACACCGCCTTAGTTACATCCCTGTCTTTGTTTCTATGTCATTATACAATAAAAAGTTATAAAAGGAAAGTAAAAACCGGCCGAGATATCCAAAAGTAGCAAGCTTTTTGAAATTTACGCAGGTTTTATGCCGTAGTTCCAATAAAATCCCCAAATTCAACAACCTATACGCGAAAAATATTAGCATATCAACTACTGCTGCATATCGAGATACCCCGCCACATATTTATTTATCGGCCCACAACAAAAAACAGGTAACAAACTTTTTTCAAAGAGCAAGTATGGATATTCGCTAACGGCAGAAAAGTCAGAAACATCAACTTGACAACGCCCCACAAAGCTGTTATATGGTATTAGAAAATGGTATTTAGTATGGAGTTAAAACAAGCACGATGAGCAATCAAAAAACTAAAAAAGGTATGAACAGGCGCAGCTTCCTGCGTTCCACTGCGGCGATGGGGGCCGGCCTTGTTTTGGGTGCGGAATCCTGTGCCTTGGAAACACCTACCAGAACAGATGCCTCGTCGGGCCCCAAATCAGATGACCTGAATGTTGCCCTGATTGGCGCCGGCGAGCAGGGACAGGTCTTAGCGGACGCCTGTCTGAAGATGGGCAAAAATTCCGGTATTCGCTTTAAGGGGGTTTGTGACATCTGGCAGGATTGGAATCTGGAACGGCTGTTGCGTAAGCTGAAGGCATACGACCATCAATCGAATGGCTATGTGGATTACCGGGAGATGCTCGATAAGGAAAAAGACCTCGATGCCGTTATAATCGCCACGCCTGATTTCTGGCACGCCGAACAGACGGTTGCCTGTCTCAAAGCTGGGCTGCACGTCTACTGCGAAGCGGAGATGTCCAACGCCATCGAAGGCGCCGGGAAAATGGTGCAGGCAGCGAAACAGACCGGAAAACTGCTGCAAATCGGCCGGCAGCGCCGCAGTAATCCACTGTATATTCACTGCTGCGATAAGCTCATTAAAGACGCCAAGATTCTTGGCCGAATCACCGCCGTCAATGGCCAATGGAACCGGTCTATCCGGCCGGAGCTGGGCGCACCGAAAAAATACGCTATCGACCAAAACACCCTTGAAAAATACGGCTTTAAGTCTATGAAACAGTTCAGAAACTGGCGGTGGTATAAGGGGCTGGGAAGTGGGCCTGTTGTCGAGGCGGGCGCACACCAGATAGATGTCTTCAACTGGTTCCTCGGTACCAACCCGAAATCCGTTATGGCCAGCGGCGGCACAGACTATTACGACAAAGAGACTCATCAGTGGCACGACAACGTTATGGCCATTTACGAGTACGAACTTGGACAGAGAACTGTCAGAGTGCTTTATCAGGTAATAACTACTAATAGCAGCCAGGAGCATTTTGAAAAATTTATGGGTGATGAGGCCACGCTGATAGTTTCAGAAGCACCCGGGGTAAGTGCAATCTATCGCGAGGGGTGGGTGCCGGAATCAAAGTGGGACAAATGGGCAGAGAAGGGTTATCTGGACAAGACGGAACCGGCGCCACATACGGAAAGTGATGATGCAGGGCTGGACGTGCGGCCTTCGTATCAGGTGGCAACCTACGATTTTCCGGTGAAGACAGATAAGCCGTTCCATCAGCTGCACATAGAGAATTTCTTCGGCGCTATCCGCGGAAAGGTGAAACTCACCTGCCCTGCTGAAATCGGATACGAATCGGCTGTAGCGGTATTGAAGGTCAATGAGGCGGTGCAGGCAGGCGGAAAACTCAACTTGAAACCGGAATTTGTGACTCATAAGTCAATTTACTATTGACAAAGAAGGTAAGTTATTATGAGAAGGAATGTGTGGATTATCGGATTTATTTCACTTGCTCTGTTGGGGTGTGGGTTGGCTGCGGTTCAGCAACAACAGAAAAACCAGGAGACCTGCTTTTCCAAAAGCTTACACTATACGGGAGAGGGGATGCGATACTGGTATGAGAAGGATGACGGCTTAAAAAGCATCACCGGTATTCCATATAACCGACTTTCCTGTAAAAACTGTCATATCAAATCGTGTGATGTGTGCCACGCCGTTAAGCAGGACCAGAAGTGCTCTTATAGTGTGGAGAAGGCAAAAGATATGGAAACGTGTCTGGCCTGTCATACAAGGGCAAAGGCAACATTCGAGTCTGGCAAGGACAAGGGCTGCCTCGACGTCCATATAGCCGCAGGTATGGTCTGTACAGATTGTCACAAGGGGCAAGACGTCCACGGCGACGGCACGTTCTACCGCTCTATGCGTGACGAGGGGGCGGTTAAGGCAAAATGCACGACCTGCCATACTCCCAAGGCCGACGAAATCCGGCCGCACAAGGTACACAGGGACAAGCTCGATTGTGCCGCCTGTCACGTGTCAAACTCTATGAGCTGCTTGAACTGCCATATCGGTAATTTTCTGAAAACGGGAACAAAAAAAGGTAACTTCCTGCCTCCCGTCCAGGATTGGCTGCTTCTGGTCAATTACAAAGGAAAGATAACCGCCGGCAGCGCTCAAACCGCTGTCTATAACGATAAGAAGTTTATTGCCTACGCTCCATACTTCACCCACGCCATACAGGCAAAGGCCAGGGATTGTGCCGACTGTCACGGAAACGCCGCTGTGAAACTCATCCAGAAAGGTGAATCTGTGCCTATGGCGGAATTCAAAGACGGAAAAATGGTTTCGTGGCAAGGTGTGGTCCCGCTGGTTCCAGACCAATTGAAGTGGTCGTTCTTGGACAAAGTCGGCGATGAGTGGGTACCCATTCAAAATGACCAGCCGCCGAAGATTCAGTTTGTGGGTTATGGCCAGCCGCTCACAAAAGAACAGATTAAGAAAATGGGCATACCATTTAAAAAATAGTTAGTCTCGTTTTTTGTATCCTTGTGCCTGCGAAAGCAGGTATCGCATCTCGCTTCAGATGACCCGGTCACCACAAGCTATTAATGTCCTCGATAGCGCAGGCAGTCCCATTGCCAAGGCCCAGCGGCTCTCTCATAAGGCGATGAAGACCACCTTTGAGGTATTTGTCCTGCATCCTGATGTTCTCTATGCCAAGCAGGCGGCTTATGCTGCCTTCGATGAGCTTGACCGCATCGAGACCGAACTTAGCCGATTCATTAAAAATAGTGACATCTCCCGAATTAACAACCTTGCTGCCAATCAATCTTTGTCGGTTGGTTCGGCCACATTCGAATGTCTGCAGCTTTGCAGCCGTATGTACATCGCTACCGATGGCGCCTTTGACATCACTTTCAGCTCGGCAGCAAGGGGCTATCAGTTAAAACTGGATAAAGGTCGATACTCGGTGCAACAGCCGGCCAAAGTAGTTAAAATCGACCTCGGCGGCATCGGTAAGGGCTATGCAATTGACAAAATGGCTGAACTATTGGGTGAATGGGGTATTGATACCACTTTGATTCACGGCGGCTACAGCTCGGTTTTAGCCCTTAATAAACCGGCCGGCACGAAGGGCTGGCCGATTGTATTAAGCAGTCCCGATAATTACAAACAGACCTTAACCCGTCTTTATCTGCGGAATCGGGCCATAAGCGGCTCAGGTTTGCAGAACGGCCCACATATCATCAACCCTCGTACGGGCCGACCGGTTGAGGACAGATGCACCGCCTGGGCCTGCGGGCCTGACGCTGCAACCACAGACGCCCTTTCAACCGCCTTTATGGTTATGTCCCCCGATGAGGTCAAGAATTACTGCCTGCGTCATTTGGATACAATGGGAATGCTCGTAATCGATAAGCAGCAGGCAGGAGAACAGAAAAACGCAATTCTCCGCTATGGCCGTTGGGATGAACTTCTTATTTAGACCCGCTTTCACATAGGTTTTTCTTTGCTTGGTTGCTTCAACTCTTAAAGCAACGATTTATTTGATTAATATACCTTGTTTACGCAGCAGGGCCTCAATAAAAAAGTGGTCGCCATAAATCAAAGAGGTATCAATCTCCCAGGTGCTGGGGTCGGGGTTGGTGGGGTTTGCCCTGCCCGTCCCGTGCAGCAGGATACCCATATTCGGCTCCGCCGCCAGATAGTCGGGCGAAGACAGTGAAGCCAGGATATTACAGGCGGCATTGTAATACCTTTCTCTGTCCTGCTGCGCAGGAACCAGCTCACTCAACTCCAGAAGCCCGGACGCCGCAATGGCTGATGCAGAGGAGTCCCTCGGCTCATACGGAATGCCCGGAGCGTTGAAATCCCAGTAAGGTACGTAGTCTTCCGGAAGGTTATCGATAAAATAGTCGGTGACCCTTTTAGCCGTCTCAAGAAAGTTCGGGTCGTTCGTCTCTCGATAAGCTATGGTAAATCCGCATATCCCCCACGCCTGGCCTCTCGACCATGTAGAGTCATTGGAGTATCCCTGTTTATTATACTTGCCGATGACCCCACCGGTACCCGGATTGTAATCGACTATCTGCCAGGTGCTGCCGTTAGGACGAACGTTGTTCTGCATAGTCTTTACCGCATGGCTTACCGCCATATCATACCAGTTTGGGTCGCCGCCGTTTTTCGATGCCCAGAAGACCATTTCCAGCATCATCATTCCGTCGGTAATCACAGGAAAGGTATAGCTGTTCCAGGACCTTATGCAGCCGACTGTGGGGTTATACCGCGTTAAAAGAGATTCCGTAGCGTCAAGAATCACCGGTTTATAACTCGGCTCCGCCGTTATATGGTAGCCGAATCCGAAGCTTCGATAGACGGTAAACCCCGCTTCGTGGTCGTGCGTCCTGAACCGGTTGTTTTCCAGCGGCTCGGTCCAGTCCTCTGCCCATTCTCTCCACTTCTGCTCTGACGTTTCTTTATACAGATACCACAGTGCGCCGGGCCAAAACCCGCAGGCCCAATGCCCCCATGTCCCTTTGGATTTCGGCCTCCATTTGCCGTTCTCATCCGTACTTCGCGGATAGTTGGCATCCACATAGTTGGGGTCATTTATAAGCGCATCCATCGAATTGGCTAACTGCTGCCGGACAAACTTCCACACGCGGATGAAATTAGGGTCGGCTGACCAGTGCTGGGCAAATAGCGCCAAATCGGCGAGTTCAACCATATTATTGTCGTTAAGGTCGGCGCCGTTACAATCATACGTTGCACAATCGACCAGCCAGTTCTTGGCGATAACACTAATATCTCTCCAATCAATGTGGTCGTCCTCAATCAGGTCGCACTCGACCACCGAAACCGCAACAGCCAGCCCGGACGACCCGAGTATCAATACCGGCAACAGTAGTAGCAAGCTCATAAGGTTGGGGATATTCTTTTTCATCACCCTTCTCACCGTAGGAAATGGTAGAGATAACCTTCCCCTGCTTCCGCAGCAGCTATAAACCTATTTATATTTACTCAAACTGACCGATTTGTAGCAAATGTTAAATGTAAGTCGATTTTTGACAATACATTATGTTTCTCATAAAATACTATAAAACAGTCATCCGCCGTCAGGCGGATTCCGCAATTTTGCATTTTGCACTTTGATTTTTGCATTTTCAAACTGGCCATCGGTCAGTTTGAGTATATTTATTATCACTACTGTCCCGTTATAAGTCGAATAATAACAATTGGTTATGAAACTGGCT
>CAYONQ010000047.1:0-20909 GCA_964405375.1 uncultured Pirellulales bacterium | reverse complement strand
GCTTGCTCACTGGAATAATACCTGTTATCCCGAATTATTGTGAACGGTTACCATAATTGAAACTTCTTATGATTATTATACGTTTAGTAATGCAAACGGATGTTCAATAGTAATATTTTAACTCAAGGTCAACGTCCCAGGAATCGGGCAGACCTTTCTTTCTGGTGAGCTTGACCCTCGAGCACTGCAGATTCGCCCAGCGAAGCTGAATCGCCGAGAGAAATCTGGCAAATCTCGCTATGTCAACCTGTTTTAGAACGACGTTGGCGCTCTGGCTTTTCTGTCCGCCGGAGGTTATGATTATTCCAGTGCTTAACTTGTAGTTTGTAGGCGGTATCCCGTACACATTAGCTGTCCTTTCAACGGCAACGGCATAATCAAACTCGGCGGCGTCTGTTTTGGAATCAGCAAACTGCAGCCGGTCAGGGTCAACAGTTAAGATTTGTTCAATGATTTCCTGGGCTTCGTTATACTGGTTCTTTTCGCTCTGCCAGCCATTTTCCGCATCCGGCAGATATACAGCCCAAATAAGTAACGGCCATAAAGCAAGTACAGCCGGAGCAAGTATGTAATACAAAATGGGATTTCTATATATGTCCTTCATAAGTTTTCCCTTAACTATCCTTCCGGCTCAACCGTTATGCGGAAATTGTCCCGGCCGGCCTTTGAATCAAGGCGCTGTTGTAAAATCTCCAGCCCGCTTTTCTTTATTGTCTCAAACAGTTTTAGTGTGTTTTTTTTGCTGGATGTATCGCCTGCTATGGTGATGGCCCTTGTTGTGATGGAGATAGAGTCTATATTTAAATCCGTCTGTGCTGCGCATTTATTAAAGGCCTCGAGCACCAAAGTCAGCTTTGCCGATATAGCTTCTTCGCCGGTAAGACTGAGCTGCCCGCTTTTGACTCTTTCAATACGTCTTTTTGCTTTGCCAAGCTCTCCTTTAGCATCTTTGATTTTGCCAGGCATCTTCTCTCCGAACATCACGGCTGAGTACTGCTTCTCGAATTTTTCGTGCAGGCGATTTCGGTATTTGTTTTTCTGCAACAATTGCACCTGAAGATACAGGCCGGCAGCAAGCACCAGAACGGCAACAGAAATGCTGAGGACTTTGAGCACTTTTTGCAGACGAACCTTTTTACCCTGATAGGGGCTAAAATCGTTGCGGAAGTTTATAGTTTGTGTCTTTTCCAGATAGCAAAGAGCCGCCCCATAGGCAATTGCAAAATCAACGGTATCGGCACAATCAGCAAGGGTTTCCGGCGCCGCGGCGACAGAGGCAGCTAAATCTATACTATCGGCCTCGATGTTTAGCTTTTCGCTAAGCCGGTGATTGTTTACAGAGTCGGTAGAATCGAAAACCTTAATGCAATCTATCGGCTGGTCAACATCAACCAAAGCAGCGGTTACAGGTATCTGGCCTGCGAGCAGGTCTGTTCTATCCTGAGCAGGGCCAAGCAGGATTGTCCGCATCGTCGGCGCTTTTTGTGACTGCGGCAAGGCAATAAAATAACCGCTTAAGCCGGAAAGGATGCAGAACAAAGGATGCAAATCCGCAGCCAAAGGTTCATTGCGGCTGATAAATCTCGACAGGCATCTGACATCCGGCTCTATGGTTACAGGGTCGATATTGTTACTTTGCAAGGCGCCAAGTATGTCTGACAACACTTTGCGTTGTGCGGTAAAGACGGTCAGCTTCGAGCCGGTCTGGCCGGTTGAGGTTATTTCAAAAGCTATCGCAACATCGGCTATATCCGTAGCAAGGGCCTCCTCGGTATCGAACCTGACGGTCGAGGCGATTTGTCTGGGGTCGGTGAACTCACTGCTCACATTATGCTGCATAAACATCGCACAATCCAAAGCCACTGCAACTTCGGCAAATTTCAACTGTCTTTCGGCACATCCTTCAGCTATGAGAGTTGCCAGTGCTTGAGGGCTTGGTTGCTCATCTTGCTCGGTAGAAACACTAAAGCAGCCCAGGATGGTTCTGTCCCTGCCCTGTGAGCCGAGGCAGACCGCTGTTGCGGTGTTTCTGCCTATGTAAATTCCCAAATAGCTCTGAGGTTCCACTTCGAGCAAACTCCTCATTAGTTTTGAGTTCTAAGTTTCGAGTTTTTAGTTAGCTTAAAACTAAACACTAAAAACTTAAAACTGCTTAGCCGGATATCGTCGCAATTCGTTTTATTTTTTCGCCGTCTTTCGTTACCGCTATGACGGTCGATGCCTCTGCCACTCCGCTTATGGCGGTTACCTTAATCGTAAAAAAGTTACTGACCGTTGTGATATATTTTTCACATTTTCCGATAGAATCCGAATACCTGAATAGCGCCTTCTTTAAATCTTCTATATCGGCAAATGGTTCTATGCGTCTTCGCTGCATTATTTCTTCGGCGATTTTGTCGGCGTCGCCGCCGAAAGTAAAAGTCGCCTCCAGTACGTGCCGGGGTGCGGTATTTATATTAACCTTGTTCGAGGCCCACATCCCCATATATTTCAGGGCCGACTCTTTTCTTCTGTCGCTTACTATGGTCGGTTTGGCAAGTGTCTCGGTATCGATTAGCGAGCTGTGAAAAAGCGTTGCGAAATCGGTAACGTGCACAGACGCTGGTATAGTCTTTTTGACCGTCACCGTTCTGCGGGTTGCCCTGCGACCCCGGCGGACGGTTCTCCTCGTTGGCCTTGTCGTTCTCTCAACTATTGGCTTGAACTCAAGCTTGAAAGGTTTTATTTCGCTTATCTCTGCAAGCTCATCTCTTAGTGAATCAATCTGCTCATAACTGATATTCATCCATTCGCAGAAGGTCTCAAAGCCAGCGATGGCCTCGCGCTGGTGTTCTTCCTCATCCAGCAGTGCCCAGCCGATAGGGTACTTTGCATTTTCGTCTTCAATCTCAATTTTGACTGTGGCAGAGCCGATTTCAAACTCGACCGGCTCTATTACAAAGGGCCACGGCGGGCCATACGGCCCGGGTATCACTAACAAATTAGGGTCGTTAAAATCGGTAATAGCGGCTTCATTAGGGCCAATATAGTTAGCGTCAGAGCTAATATAGTTAGCGTCAGGGCCAATATAGTTAACGTCAGGGCTAATAATATAGTTGACGTCAGGGCTAATATAATTGACGTCATTGAGGGCACTTTCAGCAGTCCACCGGCGCTGAAACGCATTAGATTTGGCAGCCCATTCAGCCAAAAGCTCATTATATTCGACCTCGGTAAGAGCAAACAAATCGGAGAAATCCGGCTCGTTCGGTCGGCTAATCAACTGGGGGGTAACCCCCTCCAACGCAGCAAGTGCGTATTTGACCGCTGAGTCGCAGGCATAGCGGGCGGCTTGATAATCTATGATATACTGATTACGGTGACGATGGGCGGCCAACCGGTTGCTTAAGGTATAACCGAGTGCCGAAAGCACAACCAGCAGCACCAATGTTACTAAAAGCACAATGCCGGAGCGGCAATCAGCCGGATTACCTCGGTCTTTGTTCTTCAATATCTTGTTCTTGTTCGTTTTCACTTTGTTATTCTTCTATATCCTGTTCTTTCTGCTCTTGGCCTTGTTCTGCCTCCTCCTCTTCCTGTTCTTTTACTATGATTATGAACCTGATTTTTCTGGTTCTGTTGATAGCTATGGTCCGTGTTATTTTTTCCGCCTCCGGCACATCCAAAGTTCCATCCAATGTCTTAAAGGGCTGAGCAAAAGAAATAGTTGCCACAATGCCGCCGGGCAACGAATCGCTCGTCCATCTATTCTGAAAGCTATCGCCTCTGGGGACTTGTATCTTGAAAAATGTAACACCGGTGCAAATCGGCACAAAAAGCTCTCTCTCCCAATCATCCTTCTGCTCGTCAAGTATTTTGTCCTCCAAGTCGATGCCGCTGTGGCTTCGGTACAAAATAAGACCGCCGGTGTTATTTTCATAGTCGAAGCCGGCCTGCCAAACGATTCTTTCAAACGTCTGTTTTTTATTGTCTTTATCGTAAATAGTTTTTAGAATCGTCAGCCGGGCGGTCGGGAAACCATTTTCAAACTTATTTTCAATAGTAACTTTCGCACCGGAGCCGGCCATAGTTGTTCTGTCGATGTCCTCGGCGATACGCTGGATTATCTCCGATGGCAGTTGGGAGCTGTCAAGCCGGCGTGTGATTGCAGCGGCGCCGGTTTCGGCCCGGCCGTAAACGCCCAGCACGGCTACTAAAACCATTGCCGCTATCACCAGCGCCGCCAGCAGTTCAGCCAGCGAAAAACCTGCTTGACGCCTTAATATTCTGAATGGCAAATTACCGGTCATCGCCTCACCATTTAAGAGTGCTTAATAGCCAGTTTAGCTGTTCTTCTCTTGTCATATCGTCCCAGTCGGCAGGCAGCCAATCGGGGCGGGAGTCCTTTGGTTCTTCCTGGGGTTCTTCCTCTGGTTTTTCCGGGCGTCTTTCCTCAGGTTGGCCATCAGGTCTTTCCTCAGGTTGGCCGTCAGGTTTTTCCTCTGGTTCTTCCGCTGGTTCCTCTTCGTAATCATCCTGCTGGCGTTGCTCTTCTAACCTGGCTTTTTCCTCAAGAATTTTGACCGCTTCCTCCACAGTCAGGTCGGTAATCCAGTGCGTTAGCTCGACCGTTTGCGGCTGGCCACCCGTGTCAGTATACTGGGCTGAACAAACCGCCCGAATCCACATTCGCTCGGTTATCGGCTCATAAAACGAGTCAACAGTTGACTGCCATTGAATATCCGGATATTTATCACTGCTGCCATACTCGACCGTCTCCGTGACCGAATCCGAGCACAGCAGTTTCTCCATATTCTCCCGTGCGACCTCAAAGGCCTGCATCTTCCAGGTAGAGTTTGCCGCCGAGGCCATACAGCGGTTTATCACAACCAGTACGCTTGAGCTGATAAGCGCAAGTATAGCCAAAGCGGCTAAAACCTCCACCAGACTAAAAGCTGGCTTGGCAGCTATTTTTTCAGAACAGCATCTCATCTTCACGTCTCGGCAATAAAATCTCAACGTCACCTTCTTTTAGTGTAATAATTCTACTAAGCCGGTTCACTACAACCGAGTACGGCCGTTGTCCGTCATCGAGCAGCACAATCTTTCCGCCATATTGCCAGCCCGAGTGCCCTGTACGGAATTTTGCCCAGCCATCATTAATGTATTCCCCGTCGTCAAACATAATGTAGGCGACCCGGCAGTCATTGCTGAAATCATTTTCGGCAATAATCTCCTCTTCCAGAACCTGCGATAAATCAGTCGAAGTAATCTGGCGAAGCGTGTATCTCTGTTCCACAGGGTCAATAATGAGTTCATATCTCCTGTCGCTCTCGGCAGCAGCGCTGGCGGCCATCTGCATCGTCGAGACAAGCTGCTGTGCCTGCGCCTTGAATGTGCTTTTTTGAAGTAAGCCGGAGAGATTCACCGCCGCCAAAAGCACAAATAACGATACTATCAACACCACCACTACCAGCTCAATCAACGTGAAACCTCGTGAATCGCCAATCGCAAATCGCAAATCGAGATACGTTTCACGAGATACGCAATTAGTATGCGTCTGTGCTGAGCAAATCGGCATCGTAGTCCTCACCGCCTTCTTCGCCGTCGGCACCGAGACTTTTGATTACAAACGCTTTTCCGCTCTCGGGATAACGCTCATAAATGAAATCGTTTCCCCAGGCATCTCTGGGTATATCCGTAGTCTCGAGGTATCCGCCCGGCTCATAGATAGTAACGTCACTGGGCTGTTCGATAAGTTCTATAAGTCCCATATCTTCGCTGGGAAATCGGCCGGTATCCATCTTGAACTGATTAACCGAAGAGTGGAGAATCTTCAGGTTGGCCTTGGTGGTCGTAACTTTGGCCTGGTCTATCTTGGATACCACCTTTGTAGCCACCAAAGTAGCTAACAAGCTGATAATAATCAAAATGGCCATAAGCTCAATCATTGTAAAACCGCTTCTTACTGTCTTTGTGTTTTTCATTTTTTATCAAACTCCTAAAAATGATAACGAATGCGTTAAAATCCCTTCTCTAAAATTTGACAGCCGAGACTTCCAATATCGGCAATATCGTCGCATAAGCAATTACGCCGATTATCGCGGCCATAACAATTATAATAATCGGTTCGACCGCAGCACTCAACCTTTCTATAACTATATCAGTTGAGCTTTCAAGATTTTTACTGATATTTTTGAGCATTTTTTCCAATTCCCCGCTTTTCTCCCCGACGGTGACCATATGTGCAATAGCGGGGTCGATGACACCGCTGTCTCTAAGCGGCGTTGCAATATCGGCGCCGGCCAGGATTCTCTCTCGCGACTGCTGGATGGCCCTTTTCATAAGTGAATTGCCGGTAACCTCGGCGACAACCCGAAGGGATTCGGCCATAGCAAGTCCTGAACCGAGAAGCGTCGAAAGCGTAGAGGCAAAACGTGAAGCAACCCGCTGTTTTATAAGAGGGCCCAGTAACGGCAAAGACAGTACAAACCTGTCACGCAAATATGCGCCCCTGCCGGTCAGCATAAACCTCTTGAGACCCCAGACAGTTCCAACTATCGCTGCAATAACAACCAGCAGCCACCAGCTTCTCATTACAAAACTAACATTCATCATCTGCCTGGTAATCCAGGGCAGCTCCTGACCTGTGCTGATAATCTGCTCTGATATCTTCGGGATGACCTGGGTCGTCAAAATCAGAATCGCTGCAATGCAAAATAAAATTAGAATGATGGGATATATCATTGCAGTTACTATCTTCGACTCGACCCGCTGGCGCTTTTCCATAAAGCCGGCGATTGTCGAAAAACTCTGGCCCAAAGAGCCGGTAACCTCGCCGACACGGACCATGCTCACATATATAACATCAAAATAATCACTGTAATCTTTTATGCCGTCGGTAAATGACTCTCCTGTAACCACGCGGTCGCGAATGTCGGTAAGGGCGTTTTTGAATCGCACGTCGGACACCTGCAGCGTAAGCACCGAAAGGGCCTCCGTCAGTTTGATTCCTGAATTGAGCAGTGTGGCCATTTGTTTGGTAAAATCGATGATTTGGGCCTTGCTGGCTCTCGTGAAAATTGAAATAAGCGCTGCTTTACCTTCGGAGCCGGCTCCAATCTCCTTGATTGACATAGGGTGAATACTTCGCACCCTGAGCTGTTTTCTTGCGGCGTAGGGATTTTCAGCGGTAACCGTGCCCCTGGTTCTTTTCCCGTTCGCTGCTATTGCTACATAATTATATCTTGGCATTTTTCGTATCTCGTATTTCGTATCTCGTATTTCGTTCCAGGATTCACGAGATATTGTCTTACATTACGTCTGCCTGTGTTACCCTTAACACCTCGGCAATGGTCGTTATGCCGGCAAGCACCTTTCTGACTCCGTCCATTCGCAGGGTTTGCAATCCGGCGTTAAGGGATGCCTTCTTTATCACACCGGCACTTTCCCTTCTGTATATCAGGTCCTGAATCTCCTCGTTAATCATCATCAGCTCATAAATGCCCGTTCTGCCCCGATAGCCGGTCTGAAAGCACTTATCACAGCCGGAGCCGACAAAAAATTTATACTCACCATTTTTCTCTAACTCACCCAATCCGAGCCCCCTTAATTCGTGAGCCGTGGGCTCATACGGCTTTCTGCAATCCGGACAGACCTTTCTTACTAACCGCTGAGCCAGCACGGCAATCAGTGAGGAGCTTGCGAGATACGGCTCGACGCCCAAATCCAGAAGCCGGCTTACCGTCCCTGCCGAGTCATTCGTATGGACCGTGCTGAAAACCAGGTGCCCCGTCAGCGAGGATTGTATGACCATACGGGCGGTCTCAATATCCCGGACCTCGCCGACCATTATAACATCAGGGTCCTGGCGAAGGACATGTCTTAGGGCATTCACAAACGTTACGCCCTTTTTCGAGGCGACCTGCATCTGGCTTATCCCTTCAAGCTGATACTCGATTGGGTCTTCTACGGTCATAACGTTTTTCTCTGCCGAATTAATCCTGTTCAGGCACGCATAGAGCGTGGTGCTTTTTCCGCTTCCTGTCGGGCCGGTTACGAAAATAACGCCGTGTGAGCGGTTAAGCAGTGAGTCAAACTTCTTCAAATCACCCTCCCACAGTCCCAGCTCATCCAGCGCAAATAGCCCCGTGCTTTTATCTAACAGTCGTAAGACGCTGCGCTCGCCATAGCTGGTCGGCACGGTGCTGATACGCAAATCGACCTCGCGCTGGCCCAGCCGGACGCTGCATCTGCCGTCCTGCGGGAGCCGGCGCTCGGCAATGTCCATACCTGCCATAACCTTGATACGAGAGATAATCAACGGCAAAACGTTTCTGTTTAAACTGAGCACGTCATATAAAATGCCGTCAATACGATAGCGAATCTGAATCTTCGCCTCGTAAGGATGGACGTGGATATCACTGGCCCTTAATTGCAGGGCACGAAAAAGAATATCATTTACTAATCGGATAACGGGCGGGCGATTGACAACGTCAAGCAGGTCGTCCGAAGTTCCAACCTCGTCAATAAGCTGGTCGAGATTTTGCGAATCGAGCTCTTCGGCCACTTCCTCGATGACGGTGGTCCTCTGCTCGTAGGCAACATCTATTACAGAGGTAATATTGGCACGGGTGGATATTGCCGCCCTGACGGGCAGCCCCGTCATCTTTGAGACGTTGTCCAGGGCATTGGCATCTAACGGCTTCGACAAAACTACGGTCAGCTCGCCCCCTGCTTCCGCAGGGGCATCGGCATCGGTTTTTACGCCGATAAGATAGTGGTGTTGAGCGTATGCTGCGGGAACGGCCTCTATAAATTCGGCGGGCACAAGCTTCGCAGAAATATCGGTCAGAAATTCCCGCCCAAGTGCGGCCGCAAAGAGTCTCAAAACCGCCTCTTCGGTAAAGTGCGGACAGCGAAGCAGCATTTCGTCCAGCCGCTCTGGGCCGCTGTTTTCTTCAAGAAATTTGGCCAATTGCTCGGCATCAAGCAGGCCGGTGCGCTTGGCGGTTTGTATCAATAAATCCTTCATTGAAACTGAAAACTTAAAACTAAAAACTAAGAACTATTCTCATTCTGCTTCCAGGACACGCAATGGCTCAATTGGTTCGGGCTCTACGCCAGGCCAATCGTGGTATCTCTGGAATTTATCCTCAAATTTTTCAAAGGCGGCCCTGCTTCTTTCGGATATCTGCTCAAGTTCCGGCAGGCCGGCGAGCGTCTCATCGGGTCTTAGGATATTGGCCTTAACAAATATGTAAAGTTTGGAGTCGTCCGCAACATTTTTGGTGCTTCTAAACAATCCACCCAGGATTGGAATATCACCGAGTAATGGCACCTTATTTCCACCTTTACTTTGATTGAGCTTCAGCAAACCACCGAGGATTATCGTGCGGTCATTGGGAACAGTTACTATGGTGTTGATGTTGCTCGACGTGGTATCCGGTGGAGTAGTTTTGTCGGTACGCGGCTTAAAATCAGTTCTGTCCAATCCTACTTCCAGCAGGAGCAAATCCCCCTCGCTGATATTAGGCGTTATTGTCAGCGTGATACCGGCCGTGTACGGTTTGAAATCCGTAGTCGTCCTCTGGGTGCCTTCTTCCGGTATGATAACGGTTTCGATTTTAACATTTGTGACGTCGATGGTTTTGATTGTCCCGGTCTCTCCGTCGTTAACAAGAACCTTTGGCTTTGCAAGAACACGACCATAGCCCTTCTTTTGCATTGCGGTTAATAGGGCCTGAACGTGAGCATCACTGTAGAAACCTTGTGCCGTTCCTGTTACCGGAGAAGAAAATACCTCTCCGGTGCCGCCGACAAACGGGCTGATAATTGAGCCGGCCACTTTCATTGCTCCGTCGGTTTGAAGTTTTGGGAACTTGGTGGCGAACTGCAAATCGAGCGCAAAATCTTCCGTCTTGGTGACTTCAACAAGGGTTACGTCAATAAGGACCTGCGGCCTTCGCTTATCAAGTGTTTTTATGAGACTGCCTATCCATTCCTGGTTCTTCTTGCTGGCATAGACAATAAGCGAAAAGGTTTTTTCATCAGGGATTATGATGATTTCTTCCTGCTTTTTTACGACCTGTTGAATCTTGCCTTCTTTGTCTTTGATAGTCTCCTGAACGAGCTGATTCAAAACCGCCGCTAAATCCTCCGGCTTTTGGTTTTCAAGTGGATAAATTTTATAAGGTATTGCCTCTTCAAATGTACGGCTGTCCACATACGCCAGAATCTGCGTTATCTGGCCGTGTTGCTCTTCCGTTGCGTTAACCAGAAGCGAATTTGTCGATTCAATTATTACCACCTGCGGCTCTTCCGCAAGCGGCTCACTTACCGCAGCGCCGGCTGCCGGCCGGGCCGCTGCCGGCTGCCTGGCGTCCCTGGCCGCAGCCGTGATTCTCGTAGGCGCTCCCTTGCCGCCGATTATGCCAAGCTCCGCCAGCTTTGTCTTTACCTCTTCTGCGCCAACGTGCTGGATTTCGTATAACCGCAGAATCCGAAGGTCCTGCTGGGCCACGTCAAGGGTATCTATCAGCTCCTCAACAGCATCCAATTCATCTTCATGCCCTATCATCAGGATACGGTTTGTCCTTTCATCAGCGTCCAGATACACAGTGGCTTTGGCCGCTTCAGCCGGCGCGGGCGCTCCTCTTGGTGTGGTTCTTCTGGCCGCTGCCTGTCGGCGCCTGAAAGCAGCTGTCGACTCTCCCTGTCGGCGGGTGACTTGCGCCGGTCTTTCGGCCGACCTGGCAATGGTAATCGAAATAGTACCCATCTGCTCGACAAGTGTCTTAACTTTAGGAGCAAGTGTTTTGGCCATTGTATATTTTAATTGCCTGAACCTGAACTGCCTCGGCGCGCCCGGCTTATCTATCATCCGCAACAGTTCCTCTATGCGGGCCATACGATAGGCATAGCTGGTAACGATAAGCGTTCCTGTCCCGGCAATCGGCGTGATGTTTACGCCGAGCTTCATCCCGTCAAGAAGATTTTTCGCGCTGGTGGTATCCACGTAATCGAGGTCAAAAAGCCGAGTTATGATTACATCTCCATACTGCAGCTCGCCCTTCTCAGGGTCAAGCAAAGCAGGGTCAATATCCAGGGCCTCACCAGCAGGGACAATGGTTACAAGATTGCCCTTGCGGGCCATTACAAAGCCCCTGAACTTCAGCACAGATTCAAGCAGAGGATACAAGTCCTTTACCTTGATGGGGCCTTGCACCTTGAGGGCGACCTCGCCCTTGACCTTGGTGGCATCGTACATATAGTCTAAATGCAAATACTTACCCACCAAATCAAACAAATCTATGACGTTAAGTTTCTCGGGCAAATCCAGTTCAAGCATTTCATTGCCGAAGTCAAGTGGCTGCGGCACATAGGATACAATGGCAGCAGCCGGCTCGTTAACTTCAAGCTCGCCCGGCTGGTTAACCTCGACCACTGCTCGTTCCGGCGCAAACTCCGATTCCACTTCTATTTCTGGTTTTTCCGGGCTATCTGCGGCAGCATACTCTACGGCCTGTCTCTGACGGACGGGCAAATTCGGCTCTTGCAATTGCTCGGCGTCAACCTGTAAGAGTTCGGATTCGATGGGATGTCCGCCCGGCTGGTTCGGCTCGGCCTCGACACGAAACTCATCCTCTATACTCTGGACAGTGGATTGGATTGCTTCTTCTTCCACCCCGGCAAGCGATTTGAGAAGCTTGCCGAAAAGCTCGTTTGAGCTATTCATATCTTGCGCCTCGGGTCCCGCTTCCGGGACTTCAAACACATCCTTCTGTGTTTGGGGTACTTCCTTTATTTCTTCTGTGGCGCGCTGAGCAGTTGACAAATCACTAATTATGGACGACGATGCTCGAAGCTTCTCAATAGCGAGAATAATATTCTCGATATAACCTGCCGGAGCAACAGCCACCACAGCATCATTGTGAATATCTATAATGGCTTTCGCCGCCGCACCAACCGGCGGCTCGGAGAAGGTCCCGATCGATATATCGCCAAGCTCCGCCTCGATTTTATCGTTAGAGGGCAAACTATCGGCCTCCGAGGCGGGGCAAATCGCCTTTATAGCAAACGGCTCGTTGGCATCAACAAGCTGCAAAATAGCACTTGCTTTTACCAGCTCCGCGGGGTCAGCCGTTACTAAAAGCGCCTCGGAACCGGGAAGCTGTGAAACCGTGCCAATCTCGACCTCCGCAAGCAGCTCTCTGCCCTGACTGGCTGATATGTGCCTTAAAGAAAAAACCCTGTATCGCGCCGCCCTGGAAGCGGCCTTCCGCTCCCCAGCAAGAACAAAACCGCTGCTTAGAACAACAATTGCCATGCAAACAGAAAAGAAAAACCCTATTCTACGAGTGGTTTTAAGTCGCTGCTCTCCAGCCATAACTTACTCCTCAGTTCGAAAAACCAGAAAATCGCACTTATCGGACGTCTTATCCGAAGCCCTTATAACACGTTTTTAGACATGCATACCCATTCGGGTATTGCCTACATATTAAGACATAGAAAGGGGCTAAAAGTTCCCCAATTTTAGCTGATAACCCACCTATTTATTGGCAATTAAACCCGCCATACTTGTGGCGGATAAACCCCAAAAGTGAGCAAAATCATAATAAAAACAACCCCGCACCTATCAGGGGTCGTAAATAATCACTGCCTGGTGAACGTAATCTCCGAACAACTGGCGTGTTTTAAACCCCTGTTTTCGTACCCTGATAGGTGCGGGGTCAGTCTTGGTTTGGCTCATTGAAATCCAGCTCATTAAAGTCTGGCTCGTTAAAGTCTAATTCGTTAAAGTCTAATTCGTTAAAGTCTAATTCGTTAAAGTCTAATTCGCCAAGGTCCGGCTCACTTAAATTTGCATCACTTTCGATTCCATCGTCCTCAAACTGATTCGGCTCCGGCTCAACCCCACCCCTATCAGGGGTGGGGTCAATGTCCCCTAACTCTCGGCCCAGGTCATCCAGCTTTTCCGCTTCCTCGGCACTCACACGCATAGCTTTAATATCAGACATAAACCCTTCTATCTCCGCTGCATCTTCTTCATCGCCGCGCTGCGAATCGGCCCCGCCGGATTCAATAGCCATCAGCATAGCTTCCAGCTCGGCGAGAACCTTCTCTCTCTCCGCCTCTTCCTCGGCGCTTATCCCAGAGTCCGCCGGACTACGCGGGGGTCTTCTTCTGCCGTCAGGCATCCTGTGGATAACAGAAACATCAGGCCTATCTAAAGCAGACAAAGCGGGTTTGGCCCTGATTGGTTCCAGTGAGGCGCCCTTTAAAAGACTTCTCTTCTCAGGCCTTTCAGCGACCAGCTTGAAGGTATTTTGGCCGTCCCGAACCACTACAAGGCCATCTTCTATCTGCTCAATAATTAAGTGTCCCACCTTGCCCCCCTGCCTCACCCAGTACAGACCCTTGCCCGGCTCGTCAATCAACGCTAACGAAAGCTCCGGATGTGATGGATAGACACTGGTGCCGGAAAGCTCAAATTTGGTTGAAACCGCCCCTGCGGGTCTGAGCGGCATCGTCGGCCCGTGAGCCGGCGCAGCTCTTTCCCGCTTAGCAGGCGGATTCAAATATAATGCGAAATGCTCCGCCTCTCTTACAAGGGGTGAACTCTGGTCTCCAATATCTTTGTCTTCATCACCTCTGGCCTCTTTGAACTCCTCTATGGAGCCGGCAGAACCCAGAAATCCCTCTATCTGCTCATCGCCACGGACACCAAAAACCGCAGGAAAAACAACAAAAACGGCTGCCAGAACCGCCACAATAATACTTGTTATCCGCAATGTCTTTATCATTTCGGTTTTCTCCGCAGTCCGAAGCACTCTGCCAGGACGCCTGCCGTAAGACATCCTGTGGATTACGGCACAGTCCTTTCTATTTTTGACATTGCGAGGGGGTATTGGTTCCCTTCAATGCACGGTTTTTTTCAAGATAAAGCTGCCCGCAGACCTTCTTAAACTTGTCCCCGCCAAGGCGGGGAACCAAAAGTATGCCCTTCAGAACCGGCCAAAGCCCCCTCCTGCAACAGCCAGACTTGTGTGAAAAAATCCCTTCTACTTACTTACTCAAACTGACCGATTTAATATACACAACTCGTTTAATTGCTTATCATACAAGAAGTTCAATAAGTTGCCGACGTAGTCGGCCTCAATGCACGAGATACGAAATACGAGCGACGAACGACGCTCAAACTGACCGTTTCGAAGAAACGGTCAGTTTGAGTACTTCCTTAGATAAAAGCCGCGACATTTAATTTTCAGCTTGCCGTCGCCTTTTATATTCACACGAAACATATCCAGGAACATCTTTTGCTCATCAACAGCCGTCGGCGGTGTTATCTCCAGCTCGAGTTTATAACGATTGCCAATCTTCTCCTGATTGACGACCTTTATGACATCTTTGTCTGCAGATGCCGACTCAATCTCGAAATCCTCATTATAGTTGTTGAGCACCCAAAGCTCCTTCCGCCTCGGCTTGTCCGCCTCGGCATTGAAAACAATAATCGAGGCCGGCTCCGTCTTAAACCTCGGTAATACATTGAAGGGGATAACGACCATATCGCATTGTGGGTGAGTCAAACTGATTTCGATACCTCCGGTCAAAGTTTGCTCTAATCTCTCAATATCGGCCTTCGGCTGAAGGACAAACTTCGTCGCCTCCACTGAAGGGTCTGTATCGGCAGTGATAGAATTGGAAGTTGATTTGAAACGCTTTATCGCAAACGGCTGGTCATCAACGCTGGTCAGCGTAATCTCGCCACAGCCGGCGTTTTCCTTATTGAGCAAAAGCTTCATACTCGTCGGCTCGAACTTGACTTTCTTTACAATCTCGGCCTTTATGTTCAATTCAACGTTGGATTTCGTCTTATCGTTGCTGTACACATAAAGACGTCTGGTCACCCGGCCTGGATACTTACTGGAATGATACTTTACCTTCAATACTCCGCTTTCACCCGGCGCATATTCTTTCTTAGGCAGTTCGGGGACGGTACAGCCGCAGGTGGCCTGAACCTTCTCCATCTTCAATAAGCCATTGCCTGTATTTGTGAACTTAAACTCACACAAATGCCTCGTGTCAGGACCGACCAGGCCTAAATCGTGCGTCGTTACTTCAAAGCTAATTCTCGGTTCCGATTCAGACCCCGCCGGAACTGCGCTCTGCCCCGCCCCAAGGCGTCCTCCGTAAGGAGTCCCTAATACTGCGGACAACAGCAAAATACAACCGACAACAAGGATTGTTGAGGTCAACCGGTTTAGCTTCATATTGTTACCTCCAAACCAAATCGTGATGTAACTCCCCGCTTATGCGGGGACAAGCTTACCCCTGCAAAAGCAGGGGTCTAATTCATACGAACATTCACCCTGCACCGTTCGTTTACAGTTTAACGAAAAAACCGCTTTTAAGCAAGTGTTTTTCCCGCACCTATTTTGAAAGTGCCTAAACCCCGTTAGAAGTCGACAATTTACTTCTAACGGGGCAAAATGAGCTAAAGTGCTCAAAATGACCGATTTAATATATAGAATTTGTTAATTGCTTATCGTATAAAAAGTTAAAATAGTTGCCGACGTAGTCGGCTTCAATTAACGAGATACGATTCACGAGCGACGAACGACGCTCAAACTGGCCCGTTTCGAAGAAACGGTCAGTTTGAGTAAAGTGCTCAAAATGAGCTAAATTTAGGCACTCCAAACTTTAGTTCACTTCTCCACTTTACAGCCGATATTTTAATCATTACTATAGTGTGGCTAACATTTTTCGCCGTAGCAGAAGATAAAAGTTGCGTATCGAACCCCGCCCCAGTTCGGGACGGGGTGAAGCTGGTTTGCAGGAGTAAACAAATGGACAGCCAAAATCCCAGGGTTTCGGTGGCAGTGCCGGTTCTCAATGAGCAGGATAACATCAAGCCGCTTCATCAGCAAATCACGCAGGCATTAGCAGACAAGTACGACTACGAAATAATATTTGTCGATGACGGCAGCACCGACAACAGCTTCGCCGTATTAACCGAGCTGCAAACCGCCGATGCGAAAGTCCGGGTTATTCGCTTTCGCAAAAACTTCGGCCAAACCGCCGCCCTTAGTGCCGCCTTCGACCACGCACGAGGCGAAATCATCGTCGCAATAGACGCCGACCTGCAAAACGACCCTGCCGACATACCTGAAATGATTGCAAAATTGAACGAAGGATTCGATGTCGTAAGCGGCTGGAGAAAAAAACGGCACGATAAAGCCATTACCCGGCTGTTGCCATCGATGATTGCCAACTGGCTAATCGCAGGAATTACAGGTGTCAAACTTCACGATTTCGGCTGCACACTAAAGGCATACCGCAGAGAAGTCCTGGCCGAGACAAAACTGTACGGCGAAATGCACCGCTTTATCCCCGCCCTCGCAAGCTGGAGCGGGGCGAGAATCTGCGAAATGGTAGTCAACCACAGGCCAAGAACCGCCGGCGCCGCCAAATACGGACTGGGACGAACATTCAAGGTGATGTTGGACCTGATTACCGTCAAGTTCCTCGGCTCATTCTCCACCAAGCCGATTTATATCTTCGGCGGCCTTGGGGGGCTCTGCGCACTTGGCGCGGTCGTCTCGGGGCTGTTCGTGCTGTATATGAAATTGGCCCAGGGCTTTTCGATGAACAGAAACCCCCTGCTGTACCTTTCGGCCCTTTTGATTACGACATCGGTACAATTCATACTGATGGGTCTTCTGGCAGAACTGCTGGTCCGCACATATCACGAATCGCAGAATCGCCCGACTTACGTCATCAGGGACATTCTTGAATCGCCCGCCGACAGCGGAGATGAAAAATGAGTAAAACCGCCCGAAGCCCACAGGACTCCTTACACAGCAACAGGCACCTTAAAAAACCGACAAAACCACACAGACAAATAGTTTCCCCTGCTAAACAAAAAGGCAAAAGAAATTTTGTGGTTTTCGTCATAGTGGCAGTTCTGGCGGCAATCCCGTTTTTTATGGGTAAATACTTTGAATTAAACTTCCCCGACCCCTATGACAGCGGAGGATACGTCTATTCAGCCAAACACATACTCGACGGAGCAAAAATCGGCATAGACGAAAAACCCAGCGCCAGGCTGGGAACACTGCTGGTGAATATGCTCGGGGTATGGCTCTTGGGCTTCAACGAAACCGGGCCAAAGCTCATTCAGGCAATCCTGCAGGCGGCGGCGCTGGTTTTAATGTTTATTGCGATGCGAAAGCTCTTTGGCACACTGGCGGCGGCCGTAGGGGTCATTATCGCCACGGTTTACCTTTCAGCACCGCTTATCGCCAAATTCGGTAATGTAAAAGAACAGTATATGATAGCATTTATGGTGATGGGAATAAGCTGCCTTGTCCTGTATCAGCTTGGCGGCAGCCGGTGGTATGCGTTGTTGGCCGGGGCGCTTGTAACATGGGCGCCCCTGTTTAAGCAAACGGGAGTTTCTGCCATTGGGGCAATAGGCCTGTTTGTGATTGCTCAACCACTGTTCAAACATAGAACATGGAAGCAAACAGCAATTGACATCCTGCTGTTACTTACCGGAGCGGCGGTGGCTCTTACGCCATTATATATATGGATAATCGGCTGGGATATACATACTAATTTGCCGTATTCTTTTGTGTGGGAGACAGTGGGAAAGATGCTGCCGGTAGGCGCAGCCGACGAGCAGGCAAAAGCGGCGCCGGGCTATATCGCCGCAGCCAGAGGACTCATACCCTTCGCAAAACAATGGCCCATAGTATTGCGATACTATGGCGTGCTCATACTGCCTATTGCGCTGGCGGCGGGCGCAATTGTAGCCAGACTAATTAGAATGGCTATGAAGCGGACAAGGAAGCTGCGGCCCGACAGCAAAAAGGGTTACGACCGCTTCGTGCTGCTATTTGCTATATGGTGGCTGCTGGATATGGCGTTTGTATGGATAAGCCCGCGTTCTTATGAACAGTATTATCTGCCCTTAAACGCCTCGGCGGCAATGTTAGGCGGATACCTTATAGCAGTTTATCGGGACAAATTCACCACAGCCACAAACAAAACCGGATGGTTAGCCGTAGGCACGGTCGGGCTTTTGGTAATGATAATGATGTCGTGGCATATATTCTTCGGCATAGAAAAAAGTCCGCATTCCGGCAGAAACTACGGCCAAAAACGAAGAGGTTACATCCAAAAGCTAAACGAAATCTCACAACGCCGGCGAGACAATCTTAAAGGCGGCTGGGAAGTCGTAGGCCAATACATCCGCAACCATTCCGACCCGAGCGATAAAATTTACGTCTGGGGCTGGTATCCCGGAATATACGTTGCAGCGCAGCGATTCAGCTCCGCCTCGAAGGCCTTTATGATGCCACGCCCCGCGCCGGCGAAACTGGCGGATATGGTCGCTGAGCTGCTTACTGAATTCGAGCGCCAACCACCCAAATTCATTGTCGATTCGCGCAAGCGACACGTGCCGATGGATAGACCCCCCTACGAATTATGGCCGACAGCACCGAAAGGGTTTATGAGAACGCAAAAAGCTGGATTCCTGCCGTTAGATAAAAATCTAATTGCGGCCTATGATAAGTGGTGGGCCCAGTCACTGCGCAAGAATTTTGACGAGGATGAAGCGCTTCGATACGAAGCCCTGAAGCCGTTCAGAGAATTCATTATGCAAAATTACAAAATCGTCGGGACATTTGGCCAGCACGTTTTGTTTCAGTTGAGAGATTCCCCGGCAAACAAGGAGTTGAAATAGACGTGTCCGGCCTGAATCTGCTTATGCTAAATTACGAATTTCCGCCGATTGGAGGCGGGGCAGGCAACGCTCATCTATCTTTACTGAAAGAATACGCCCGTTACAACGACCTTCTGAAGATAGATGTGTTGACGTCTGGGCCACAGCCGGGTTTTACGGTCGAGGACTTCGCCGAGAATATCACCATTTACAAAGTCGGTGTGCACAAAAAGAATCTGCACTACTGGCGTAAAATCGAGGTGCTCGAATGGCTGCTCAAGGCCCGATGTCACTATCGAAGACTGCTGCGGGAAAACGATTACGATTTAGTGCACGCATTTTTCGGCTTCCCAACCGGCTGGCTATGCTATCGAAGCGCCGGGCTGCTGCCGTACATTATCTCACTGCGGGGCTCGGATGTGCCGGGAAAGCATGCGAGGTTAAAACTTGATTATAAAATTCTTGGCCCGGCGTTGTTTAAGCCGATTTGGAAAAAGGCCGCTGCTTTGGTGGCCTGCAGCCGGGGCTTAAAGAATCGTGCCCTTGATTTTTTACCATCGGTCACAATTGATGTCATTCCAAATGGTGTCGAATTGGACCGATTTCACCCAGCCGAAACCGGCAAAAAAACGGATATACTCAATCTGATAACCGTAGGCAGATTGTCCGTTACCAAACGAGTGCAGATGCTGATGGCCGCCGTTGAGATTTTGCACAAAGGGGGCTGTAAGGTGCGTTTGACTGTAGTAGGCGGCGGGCAAATGGAGCAGAACCTCAGGCGGATTGTGTTGGAAAGCGACCTCGGAGACATTATTGAGTTCACCGGCAGAATCCCGCCGGAAAAGATGCCACAAGTTTACCGTCAGAACGATATTTACGTCAGTGCCAGTATGCAGGAGGGGATGAGCAATGCGATGCTTGAGGCGATGGCCTCAGCTTTGCCGATAATTACGACACGATGCGAAGGCGTTGAAGAGCTTATAAAGGATAATGGAATTGTGGTGGACAGCTCCAAAGCAGAAGAAATCGCAAAGGCAATTAAAAATTTAGCCGATGACAGACAAGCTTACAGTCAAATGTCGATTGCCGCCGGAAAACAAGCAGAAAACTTCGGCTGGGACAAAGTGGCTTTAAGCTACATAGAGCAATACCGCAAAATATTGAGTCTATAGAGGTACACTGGTGAAGCCAAAACTGTCCGTAGTAGTGCCATCTTATAACCATCAAGATTACATTTCAGAGACATTGAAAAGTCTTGAAAAGCAGACATTTCAGGACTTTGAAATTATAGTAGTTGACGATGGCAGCACCGACAGAACTGTCGAGATAGTAAAAAGTTTTCCATCCAGAGCTCAGATTTTCACTCAGGAAAATCAAGGTGTGGTTGCTGCTCGTAACCGAGGTGTGAGTCTGACAAGAGGTGAATACATTTGCTTCGTGGACAGTGATGATGTAGTTTTGCCTGATAGATTCGAGAGACAAGTTGCTGTGCTGGATAGCGACCCGGAAGTGGGATTAGTGTTTGCTGATGCCCTGATTATCGACTCGAAAGGCGAACAAATCGGCAAGTTCAGCGATGTTTATCCCATAGTACCAGGCGACGTTGCCGAGATGCTTGTGCTGCATTATTGCTTCACACCTATGATAACCGTTATGGTTCGAACAGAGGTGCTCGAAAAGGCAGGGCCTTTTGAAAAACCAGGACCAATCAGTGATTATATAAAGTGGATAGAAGTTGCTCATCTAAGCAAAGTTTACTATGACCCTAAGCCACTGGGCTGCTGGCGAAGACACCAACGCAGTACCTCGAAAAATGTAAGACAGGAAAAAAAATATGCCCAGACAAGGATGATGCTAAGAAAGGTCCTGCGGAAATATCCTCGGTTAAAGGCCGAGGTTGGAAAAAATATAGTTAAAAGATTTTCCAGGTCTTACTTTCTCACGGGCTTTTTTCTCGCCGCCGACGGCAATATCAAGCGAGCAAAAAAATACTATATTAAGGCAGCCAAAGTATATCCCTGGTCAGTGGAAAACTGGGGTGGGGTACTTTTGGCAAGTTTGCCTGTGAGTAAAGTAATCCAGAAGATACACCAATACGTAAAAACAAAAAAATTACCCTGGTGAAAATCCACTATTATACTAAAGTACTCAAACTGACCGATTTTAGGCCGCGAGGAGTTTTTCCAGGCGGCGAATAACA
>CAYONQ010000046.1:0-21316 GCA_964405375.1 uncultured Pirellulales bacterium | reverse complement strand
GCTTGCTCACTGGAATAATACCTGTTATCCCGAATTATTGTGAACGGTTACAAATATATAAAATAATTGCTGAAGACCCAAAATAATGTTGCGTATTGCAGAAATGAATTCTTACAAGTGTCGGACGGTCAGGGTCAGGATGGATATGAGTTGTTCTTATGTTCGGCCTGTATGGCGGCTTACATAACGAGCAGGTGTTAAAGCACGATTTCTGAGTAGGAAGGGGGGTCGTATTGCAATATTATCTCCGGCACGAAACCGGCAGGCACCTGACCTGCTTCGGTGCGGTTGAAGAGCAGGTCGCTGTTTCCGCTGAGGGTCATAGGCACATTGCCGTAATTGAGTATGGAGCCGTGGATTTCGCCGCCGGCGTTTCCGTGGAATGTAATACCGTTGGCTGCAATGGCACCGTTTACGACATCGAAGTTACCGCCGAAAGATAAATCAAAGCCGGGCGCCATAAGAAACGTGCCGGTTAGTTCCCTGATACCGTCAAACTGTGGTTCTTCGGGAGGTAAGGTGGTGACGGAAGAGCTGCTGACGGTGCCGCCGAAGCTGATGCTGCTGGTACCGGAATCGTCGGTGAAGTCTCCGTCTCCCACGATGATTCCGATAACATCAACGTGACCGGCAAAGTTGACTATATTCGGTGTCTCGATAAATGTAATACCTTTGAGTGTTGCGCCGGCAGCGAAGGAGGGGTTGGTTCCGGCTGGTATCCGCACATTTTCGAAAACTGTGTTATTCATATCGATGATGCCCTGGATGTAGGGTTCGAAGAAGTCAGGATTTGGTTCGGGAAATTCGGTCGGCGGGGCACCGAAGTCAACATGATTGTCGATAGCATCCTGTCCTGTTTCACCGCCTATACCGGCCTGGCCGCCCTGCAGAAATACGCTGGCAAGAGAATTGGCGATACTGACGTCGCCGGCTATTTGTGAGTTGCCTATTATTTCAAGGGCCAGCAAATCGCTTTGGCTTTCGATATAGACGTCCGATTCGACGGAGACGTTGATACCGTCGAGTTCTATGTTACCGGCCAGTGACAGGGGGCCTTTTGTGGCCACGCCGTAGTCGAAAACCGAATTTGCTCTTGTTTCGAATATGTAGTTTACCCTTATTGTTTTCGTTATTGAGCCGTACGTGCCGGTAATATCCGCCTGCAGCGTTTCGGGGAGGGTTGGGTGAGGTCTGATGGTGGCGGAAAAATTTCTGTTGTCTTGTGAATCCAAAGTAACCCCTGAAATGGTTATGGCCGAGCCGTCGTAGCTGTAGTTTGCTGTAATGTTTGTGGCACCTTCAGCTAACAAATCACTTTCAAAGGAATTTTCAATTTCATCGAATATCTGGCCTGCCGGCGTAAGCCCCGATATTGCAACATGATTTACCCAGAAGCGAATGACCGCAAGTCCTGATTCGGCGCAGGCCCTTGCACGGTTGGCCTTGCGTTGGTTTTCTGCGAGCTGGACATTGGTGTTGGACATCGAGGCCAGCGAGACGGCCAGTGCGGAGAATATGCACAGGAAAATCATGCAGATTACAAGGACAACGCCTTTTTGTGTTCTGTAGCGGTTCATTTTAACACCCCCCCAAAGAAGCTCTAATTAGAATATACAAAATAATCGCTGAAAACCAAAGAATCGTGGTTCGTGATTTGTGGTTCTTGGGTCGTGGTTCGTGAATCGTATTGAATATTCAGGGTGAAATCTACAGATGACGATTTGGCGGGGCGGGGTTTATTTTTTATGTTTTGCTTGGACGTTTATACGGGGCGTCAACGAGGGCTGTCTTATGTATTTTCGGACTTAAAGATAAGCGTCCGAACGGGATTTTGAAGTATCTTAACGGTATTTTTGAGTTTGTTCATTGTGGGAGGACGCAGCTGACATAAAAGTTTTGGGGTAGTTAAGTTGGATGTCAATCAGGTCGATACGTGAATTACACAAAGTAAAGTAAAGTAAATTAACCAAATTTTTATTAAGTTTAAGGGGTAAGAAAAATGAGAGCTAAAAGTGGTTTTACATTGGTGGAGATTCTGATTGTCGTGGTCATCCTGGGTATCCTGGCGGCTATCGTTATACCGCAGTTTACCGGGGCAAGCACGGAGGCGAAGGAATCTGCTCTGATGAGCGACCTTCAGGCAATGCGGTCGCAAATCGAGCTGTTTAAGATTCAACACAACGACCTGTTGCCCGGTGAGGAAGGCACAGGTCCACTGGATCCTGCTTTGGTGGCAAGTACCTCAGCGAGATTCACAGCGGCGTTGATAAACAAGACGAACCAGGCAGGTCAGGTAGGTACTCTTGCCGAACACAGATTTGGACCTTATATGCGCGCTGTTCCCGATAATCCTTTTGTTGATGCTAATGCTGATGTTGTCGAAGTGGACGGAACAGTGGGCGGTGGTGATAACGGCTGGCACTTAACTACTACTGCTGGTGTCAACCGTGGCCTGTTCCAGGCGGATGATGATGGACTCAATGCGGTTACTGGTGAGGCGCATACTTCGTATTAATTAAGTGAAAATCGTGCCGTGATTGTGAGACGGCAAGCCACCGGTTGCAATTTCGAGGCCGGGGGAAAAATAAATGGGCTGACCGTGCTGAGGTAATAACCTCCGGCCGGTCAGCCGTTTTTAATTGATTGTGCGTTGTAGAAAACTTGGCCAACCCCGTCATTTCGAGCGAGCCGAAGGCGAGTCGAGAAATCTGTTTTTAATAGATTTCTCCGCTTCGGGCCGCAAAGCGGCCCTTCGGTCGAAATGACATAGTCACTTTTCTGCAGAGCAAACTGATTGTTGATTATTTCCTACGAACTATGAGCTACGAACTCCGAACTAAAAAGGGTTTTTCGTTGGCTGAGGCGATGATGGCAACGGTTGTGCTGGGTATCGCTGCGGCCGG
Source organism: uncultured Pirellulales bacterium (assembly GCA_964405375.1). Taxonomy (GTDB): domain Bacteria; phylum Planctomycetota; class Phycisphaerae; order Sedimentisphaerales; family Anaerobacaceae; genus CAYONQ01. The sequence goes on along the minus strand of CAYONQ010000046.1, from coordinate 18,413 downwards.
TGTGCTTTTGCCTTTTACCTCCGGGGCGAGGGTGCGGGCCGAAGGGCTGCGCAGGACGTTAGCTGCCAAGTTAGCGGGCGATTTGATGGAGCAGATTGTAAGCAAACCTTTTCATGACCCTGATGGCAGCTCTTACGATTATAATCGAGGGCCGGATGCAGGGGAGTCAACGTTCGCAGATTTTGACAACCTTGACGATTTCGACGGTTATGCCGAGCCGGCAGGCCAGGTTAAAGACGCAAGCGGGGCGGTGTTTACCGATTCGAATTACGCCAGGTTCAGCAGAGATGTAAGCTGTGTGTACGTTACTGTACCGCAACAACCCCCACTTGAAGAAAGCCAGTGTAACTTCATTCGCGTAACAGTTCGGGTGTATTATGACGGTGGGGAGATTGCAGTTATAAATCGGCTTATAAGTGAATGAGTTCGTAGTTTGTAGTTCATAGTTTGTGATTCGTTTGCGAGATACGAGATGCGAGATACGAGATACGAGAGTGGTTTTACGCTGGTTGAGCTGTTAGTGGCGTTAATGGTTACGAGCATAGTTTTCAGTGCGGTGGTTACGCTGACTTACGCATTAGGGACGGCGAACGAGGTCTCGGGCGATACGGCCCAGAAACAGGCGCAGGTGCGTTTCGCAACGCTTAGAATCTCGGAATTGATAAGGCACTGCAAACTTATATGCAACGGTGGCGGCAATGATTTGGCCATCTGGCGGGCCGACGACAACGACGACGGACAAATCAATGTCAATGAGCTTACGTATATCAGCGCCGGTGCGGGCAGGGACCACATACGGCTGTATGAGTGTAGCAATGTCTCCGAAGTCGGGCTGAGCGAAATAGATTCTGTCGGCACAAGCTGGTGGCTTGCGTTTTACGACAGCGATGCTTACGTGGGGTTGATACCGCAGTGCAATAATGTGCAGTTTCAACTTTACCAGTCGCCGCCGGACAGCAAGTTTGTGAGTATTTCGTTTGACCTTGTAGAGAATGAGACAATTCGTCGGTATCAGATAAATGCGGTGCTTCGCAGCCGGGCGGGTAATCTGCTGGACGGCGGAGAGATTGTAAGTGATGATGACTGAAAAAGTAAAAAGTAAAAAGGTAAAAGTGAAAAGTTTTGAGATTCTTCCCCTTCGACTTCGCTCAGGGCTAAAGGCTTTGTGCGCTCAGAATGACAATGAGGAAAGGCGAAGAGGGGCGGCGCTGCTGGTTGTGCTGTTTGTTGTTATGGCAATAACGGTTCTGTCGCTGGGCTTTTTGTCGCGAAGCAATGTTGAGCTGGCCTGCGGCGAGAATATGATACTTAGAACACAGATGGATTATTTGGCTGAATCCGGATTAGAGCATGCAAAGGGGCTGATACTCAAACCGCAGGATGTTAGTTCTGAGTATTGGACAGGTGGTGTGCGACAGCAGCTGACGGCGGGAAGTGATTATTACGATGTCAACGTGGTTAAGCTGGGCTGGTGCAATTATCAGATAATCTGCGATGCGTATAGAGAAAAAGGTGGTGAGGAGGTCGGTCGAAGCAGTTTGAGGGGTGAAATTCGGCTCGACCCTGCCATAGCATTATGGACGGGAGCAAGTACGACAATTTGGGACGGTGTTACGATCGAGGGGGATGTGGATTGTAACGGGACATTGACAAACGAGGGTGTGATTAACGGTGATGTGTTTGCCAACGGTTTAAGCGGAGTCATAACCGGCCGGCAGAAGGCGGTTGGGGATTTACCGCTGGCGTGGCCGCATGTTACAGTTGCGGACTTTACCTCTAAATATCCTGTGCAGAATGTAGCAGGCGTTCTTTCCGGCCAGACGTTCGGTCCGTATGAGCCGGTGCGGGTGTGTTATTGTAATGGCGATTTGGAACTGACCGGCGGCGTTGCAATCAATGGTATGTTAGTGGTTGACGGTGATTTGACGGTCCGGGGCAGTGGAAATGTTATCACGGCAGCGAAAAATCTGCCGGCACTTCTGGTAACCGGTGATGTGGTAATAGAAGACGGTGGGCAGTTGAATGTTGATGGGCTTGCAGTCGTTGACGGCCGGATGCGAATCGGCGCCGGTGCCGCTGATGTCGGCATAGTCGGCGGGCTGTTTGTTAAGGGTGGCGTTGCGGAGGTGGTAAAAGACTTCTCCGGCAACGGCCACAGCGGTACGCTGTATAATGGCCCGACCTGGCGGCCTTCGGTCGGTCAGATAAACGGCGCGCTGGAGTTTGACGGCGCCGATGATTATGTAGAGGTAAGAAATGAGTCTAACTTCGATATTACCAGCCGGATTACCGTTGCTGCCTGGATAAAAGTCAATGCGTTTACCATGTCCTTTCAGGCCATTGTTACCAAGGGGGACAGGGCCTGGCGAATTCAAAGGTACGCCAGTACCAATTATATTGAGTTTGCCTGTACCGGCTTGTCGCACAATAGCTATGGCAATGTTATAGGCGATATAAGCGTTAATGACGGCCAGTGGTATCATGTAGCCGGCGTTTATAATGGCAGCGCGATATATTTGTATGTTGATGGCACCTTGAATGCCTCGGCGGCTTCTTCCGGAACCATAAATACGAACGATTATAAGGTTATGCTCGGCGAAAATGCGCAGCAGCGAAATCGTTATTGGAACGGCCTTATCGATGATGTGCGTATTTACAATCGTGCGCTTGACGCCAATGAGATTTACCCTGTGCCCAGCGGGGCCGGGCTGGTGGCGCACTGGATGCTGGATGAGCAGGGCAGCAATGTCGCTATAACCGCCGCACCTTCAAAAACGGCGGTTGTGGTCTGGTCAGCCGAAGACGTCGAAGAGAAATGGACGCAGGCGGCCGGTGCGTTCTTTAGAAGTATCAGGAGAGATTGAGAAACAGGCACAAACGCACATAGCCACAAAGACGGGTTATGGGACGGTTGAATGAAGTGATGTTTATCGGCCTTTATGCACGATAAAAAGAAAAATCAGAAGTAAATCAACAACACCAATTACATATCCTGAACCCTCCATAACATCGAATAGCTTGACGGTTTCTAATCGATATTTTGACGATTGTGCCGGTTTTACTGACCTTAACCGTGGGACAGTGGGAATATGACAGTTGTATCGCCTTATTGTGTAGCGTTTAGCGGCCGGCAGATGGCAAATGCGGCGGGGTCGGCGGCTGTTAAATGTTTGAGAGCACAAAGGCGTGTTTACGTCGCTTGACCGGTCAGTAAAGAGCAGTCCCAAACAGGTCGAAAAAAGGATGGAAGTGAGGGTTCATAATGCGCCGAGACAGGCAGAAAAAGGCGGTGAGGATGGCGAATTTACAACGCAGATTGTTAGGGTTTCGTAGCCGTTGTGCTGTGGAGAACAGATTCGGTTTACGGTGTGCAGGCAGCGGTTTTACGATAATAGAGATTCTGCTTGTTGTCGTGATAATCTCCATAGCGGCAATGCTCGTTGTGCCGATGTTCAGCTCCGCTGATAGCATGCAGCTTCGGTCCGCGGCGAATATGATTGCGGCGGACCTCGAGTACGCCAAGAGTATGGCCATCAGCAGACAAAAAATATACGCGGTGGTTTTCGATGAATCAGCAGAGAGTTATCAAATCGAGGACCCAAACGGAATAATTGAGCACCCGGTCAAGAAAGGATTTACATACGTTGTGAACTTCAGCACCGATGGGCGGTTGAGCAAGGTTGATATTGCCGGTGCGGATTTTGACCCCGGCTCCAGCAACACGATTACGTTTGATTATCTCGGCAGTCCTTACAGCGGGACGAATCCACTTAATAGCGGTGTTATCACGCTGCAAACGAGGGGGACAGGCGAGGTAATTAGTGTGGGAATAGAGCCGGTTACAGGATTTATCTCGATATCGGATTGACGGTAAGAAAGACGTAAATGGTAAGCTGGAAATTGAAAACGTCAGGTTGTCAGCCAATAGCATTGGACATAGGTCATAGTTGTATCAAGGCGGTTCAACTGACCATAAATGGAGAGCATATAAGGGTTCTTGCGGCGGACAAGGTTCGCATCGACCCGAGTATAAACGGTGATGAGTCGGAAAGAAGGGGATTTGTTATCTCGGCGGTAAAACAGATGCTGGCGGGGGGCAGCTTTCGCGGAAGAGATGTTATCACCTGCCTTCCGAATGAGAAGCTGAAAATGACGAGCTTACGATTAGCTGAGACGGAGGACGAGGAAATCGAGCAGGTTTTAAGAAAAGAAGCCGCCCAGCGTTTCGGATTGGACCCGGATAAGGACGTAATTAACTATATGGCTGCCGGCAGCATACAGCAGGATGATGAGGTTAAAAATGAGTTGATATTGTTTGCAGCGGATAACGAGACGATAAAAAGCCACATCGAGATGCTTGAAGAGGCCGGACTTAGACCGGTAGGTATAGATGCAGTACCCTGTGCGTTATTCAGGGGCTTCGAGAGGTCGTTGAGACGTCAGGAGGATAGAGAGCGGACGGTTGTTTTTGTAGATGTTGGAAGCCGGTTTACCACCGTTGTATTTGGTCGTGGGGGAGGGATTAGCTTTGTTAAGCAGATACCGATTGGCGGAGAAAAGTTTAATCGCCAAATAGCGGCGGAATTGGGTATCAGTGTCGATGAAGTGGAGATGCTCCGCGGCAAGCTGAGAATGGAGAGGATGACGAGCGCCGAAAGAGGGCCTGGGTTGGGTGGTCAAGAGCCGAATAGGGACAGCGGGCTTGATGCATCGACTCAACAGGTAATCGTTGATGTGATAGGCGGGATTGCTGAAGAGCTGGCGAGGGAGATATCGCTGTGTTTTAGATATTATACGGTGACGTTCAGAGGCAGGCGTGTTGAACGAGCGGTCTTGGCGGGGGGAGAGGCGTACGAAAATATCCTGCTTAATGTTTTGAGGCGGCAGCTGGCGGTTGAGATAGAAGTGGCCCAGCCGTTCAGAGGTTTCAATATGATGGATGTGGATTTTGACGGTTGCAAGCGGGGCTTGCTTTGCGAATGGGCGGTAGCTGTGGGGCTTGGTCTTAAGGGCGTAAATGGCGGAGCGTGATATTAGTGCTGTGTGAGGTATGAAAGAGATTGATTTTCTTCCAGAATGGTACAAGAGCAGCAGACGGCAGCAGGTTGGCTATCGCAGGCAGGTAATCGGCCTAAGTAGTGCATTTGTAGTTATGATGGTTTGGAATTTTATGGCTACGAGTCTGGTTTCAACGACCACGGCAGAGTTTGCTGAGCAGCAATGGAAGCAGGTCGAGGCGGAACGTATATCGCAGAAGTTCAGCAAGATTAAAGACCGGGTGACAGGGCTGCAGGGGAAAGCGGGTATCCTGGAGGAGATTGAACCCCGAATCGATGTTGCAAACGTTTTGGCTGAGATGAGTTTTTTGATCGATGAGAAGATAGTTCTTAGCAAAGTGGAGTTTAAATCCGAGAGATTTGCCGACAGGCGAAGCACCACGGCAGGCGGCGGTTCGGCTGTCAGGGTGGCCGGTGGTGGTTCCGGCGGCAAGGGGGCACTGTCGTTCGGTGATGTCAGATTTAAGATAGTATTAAACGGTGTGGCGGCGGATGGCGGAGAAGTGGCGAAGTTGATATGCAGGCTGGAGGATTCGCCGTATTTTTGCCAGGTTGTGCCGTCGTTTTCTCGGAACGCCGAGATAAAGGCGGACACCGGGGTTGCGGGAGGGAATTTTCAGATAAGCCAGTTCGAGATAAGCTGCTATCTATCGAACTATGTTGAAGGTTGAGAAGTGAAAAGTAAGAGGTAAAGACGGTGTTTCGAGAAAGACGACAGATATTAATCTTATGTTTGATAGGGGCGATAGTAGGCGGATTTGTGGTGTTTCGATATCTGCCTTTACGGGGAAAAATGAAGGCCATCGAGCAGAGGCGGGCCGTGCAGACAGTTGCTATTGCCAAGGCATCTGCTGAGAGTGAACAACTGCCGGTACTTAGAGGGCAATTGCTGAAACTGCAAAGAACGGTTGGCAACTATGAGCGGCAGGTGCCCGACCGTAGGGAGCTCGGAGTGTTTTTGCAGCAGATAACTAATCTGATGAATGAGCAAAATCTTAAAAAGCAGGTGATTGCACCGGCTATGGAGATAAGGATGGAGAAACTGAACTGTATACCGGTGAATATGCAGTGTAAAGGTAAATTAAACCAGATATTCGAGTTTTACAAACGGCTGCGCGAGATGGACCGGCTGGTTCGCATAGAGCAGATAAATCTCGTGAACGAAGGCGATTTTAGCGGTGAAGTGAGTATGAAGACAAAGGCGAACATTTATTACAGGACAGAGAATGCGGAAGATTAGGGATGAAGCGAGACCTCGGAAATAGCGGCAGTGGGGTTAACAGATTTGTCAGCCAGTTGGCGGCAGAGAAAAAAAAGACCGTCTGCGCGTTGTGTTTGATTGGCTTGATGGTCTTTATGTGGGTAAGAGTGCTGGGCAGAAGAGGTCCGCAAGGTGCTGAAGCGGCCCTGATAGTACAAGAGCCGGCCGGCAGTCAGTCAAATTCGGAATCAAAAATATCTTTTATAGAGCTGCCGGAAGTCAAAGCCAGAAATGATGTGCTTACCAGGGACTTTTTTGCTGCAAACGGCTGGCGAGACTTACTTGAAGACGGGAGAGGATTAACAGATGTTGGAGAATTGGGTGTTGTTTCAGGAGACGGTGGTAGAGAAGTAGGCAGGCGAGTTGTAGAGAAGCTGGAGCTGGAAGCGATTATGTTAGGCGAAAATCCCCAGGTGTTTATCAATGATGTCTTGCTGTCGGTCGGGGATAAATTGCCGGTTAGGGACGGAGACAATACGTATGAATGTGAAGTAATTAGGATTGAGGCAGACAGGGTGTTTATACGATGTGGCCAGACAGAAATACAATTAAAACTTGCGGAGACGATTGAAGCGAATAAATGGTGATAAGAACTGTGCATTCGAGTGTATCGCGAAATGACTTTTTAGGTGAATGGGAGGTTAATTATGTATAAAAGTAAAAGAGCGAGTGTCAAAAGAAAAGGCCTGCTGGTATTGGGCTTAGTATTGGTTGTGATGATGACAACTGCTGTCGGTGACATCAAAGCAAACGGCGGTGATGGAAGTGGTTCTGCGGAAGATACAGTTTGCTCATTTAAGTTCAATAAGGATGAGAGAGTCAGGGATGCGCTTCGGGTTTTATCGGCGAAGTATCAGAAGAATATCGTGCCGTCACTGGAAGTTGATGGAGTAATGGCGTTCACGACCCTTACTGATGTGACGTTCGAGGAGGCAATGGGCGCGGTCTTAGGCGGAAGGTTCGAATACGAGGAAAAGAAGAACCTTGTTGAGGTATTCCCGAAGGGAGACGTAAGCCGGATGAAACATGCGGTCTTCGCGCTGTACTACATCAGCGCTGCCGAGGCGAGGAAGCTAATTGCGCCGGTTCTGAGCGACAAGGGCATAATCGGGGTTACCACGGCGGCGGAGACCGGTGTGCCCACCGGCGAGTCTATCAGCGCCGGTACCGGCGGCGGCGACACTATGTCGCTCAGGGATACCATTGTGGTCTATGACTACGCTGAAAATATTAAAAGGGCCAGAGATCTGATAACCGATATTGACGTCAGGCCGATGCAGGTTCTTGTCGAGGCGACTATTATGAGTGCCACCTTGACGGAGGGCACGCAGTTCGGTATCGACTGGCAGAGTTTAAATGGTGCCGCTGTAACCAGCTTAGCCAGCATCAGCTCCGGTTCTCCTGATTACTTCAAGTCCAATGGTACCCAACTGGGAGGAGCGACGGCGGTATCCGGAGGTTTGACCATCGGCCTTTCACTCGGCGACTTAGGGACGTTTATCCAGGCGGTGGAACAGGTTACTGATGTAACCGTCCTGGCTAATCCGAAGATTTTAGCTGTCAATAAGCAGTTAGGCCAGGTTTATATAGGTGATAAGATTGGCTACTATTCTCAGGAGACAGTTTCAGAGGGTGGTGCTTCAACTAAGAAAGTCAGTTTTCTCGACACCGGTACGAAGCTTTCGTTCAGACCGTATATCAGCACCGACGGCTACATCCGGATGGACATTCACGCCAAGAGCAGTTCGGAGAAATCGGGTACAGTAGTTTCTGAGACCTCGACCGAGCTGGTGAGCAACATAATGGTCAGGGATGGGCAGAGCATCGTTATCGGAGGATTGTTTCAGGATACGGTTGACACTAGGAAGACACAAATTCCTATTCTGGGTGATTTGCCTATTATAGGAGCGATTTTTAGAGGTACCTCTGATGATTATGTGCGTAAAGAGGTGATGGTTTTGCTTACTCCTCACATCATAGAAGAGCCGAACGAGGCAGGGGGAGAAGCCAGGGCCGAGGATGTGAACCGGAAAAGATTCGGCGCCAAGGAGCAACTGCAGTGGATTAGCAGGACAAGATTGGCTGAAGACCGCTATGCAGAAGCTGCGAGATACTACGTTGAGGGTTATAGCGAGGCGGCACTGGATGAATTGGAAACGGTGCTTGAACTTTCCCCGTCACATCTGGAGGCGATGCGGCTGAAGGAGAGGATTATCCGCGAGACAGACCCTGATAGGGCGGCAAAAACGGAGAGAATTATACTAAGGGACATTGAACAAGAAGAGGCAGAGAATTGGCGGAGTAGGTGAGCAGTTGCTGATTGATTATTGAAAAAGGCGTTAAAAATAGTCAACGGAAAATAGTCAATAGTCAAGCAGTCTGGAGTTACTGGTTTGAGAACGGTAAGAAACTTATATGTGATGGTGGCTGTAGTTACAGGTATTGCGGCGGGCAGCTTGTTTTTGGCGGGCTTCGCCGCGTGGTGGTACCGTGACATCGGAGCGGCTTGGAGTTTAGTTTTATCGGTGTGCTGCGTCGTCGGGGCTGTGGGCGCGATTTGGCTTGGCCGGGCTTTGTTGAAACTGGTTAAGGCAATCGCGTCCATAGCCGGTCAGCCGGAATTGACCGCAAAGAACACAGAGGAAGAGTTAAAACCGGTCGATATTGGTGGTAAAAAGGGACTGTTCGACCTGCTCAAAATGACAGCAATGGAGCAAGTCGGTGAGGCGATTGGCAATCGCCTTGATGGTTATCACAATTACACATCTGAGCTTGAAAAGCAAGTCAAGGATTTACAGGTCCAGGTTCAACTAATCCAGCGACAAAGAAGAAACGCCGAGGCGATTATATACAGTATCCGCGATGCCGTTATTGTTATTGACGAGTTTGACAGGTTGCTGATGGCGAACGAGGCGGCTGGGCGGCTTTTCAGATTTGATTTTAAAAGCTCGCAGCACAAACCTATAGGTGAGCTAATAGACGCAGGTAAAAATGAATTCGTGGATTTTCTGCGTCAAAGCAGACAAAGCAGGGTACGAGCGACGAGGCGGGAAATAGTAATAGCGGATAGCGGACAGCGAATAGCGGATACGCCAAACGTTAAAGAAAGGACCTTCGATTGCATTGTTTCGTGCGTTTACGAGGGAAAGGAAAAAGTTTGCGGCGTGGTAGCGGTGCTGCACGATGTTACGCGCGAGAAAGAGATATCGCGAATGAAGAATGATTTTGTCAGCCACGTCTCCCACGAGTTAAAAACGCCTCTTGCTTCTATCACGGCTTATTCGGAGATGCTGGCTGACGGTGAGGCAAATGACGAGGAGACAAGAAAAGAGTTTTATTCGGTGATTCAAAGTCAAGCGGAGAGGTTGAATCGGCTGATTGAAGACATACTGAATATCTCGCGCATAGAGTCAGGTCTGATAAAGATAGATAAGAGACCTGTCAGCTTAACAATACTCATAGAAGAGCAGCTGCAAATGATAAAAAGCGCAGCGAAAGAAAAGAATATCGAGCTTATCGGGCAAAAGCCGATTGTTTTCGACCAGGTATATGTGGATAAGGATATGATTTCGCAGGTTATTGTTAATCTGCTAAGTAACGCCGTTAAGTATACCCGGCCCGGGGGCTCGATAAAGATTGAGACCGGAGTTGATGAAATCACAAAGCGGGCGAGAGTTAGCATAACTGATACGGGGGTGGGGGTACCTGATGATGAAATCGAGCATGTGTTTGATAAGTTTTATAGAGTTGGTGCGAATAAGAGCTGTGCAAAGGGGACGGGGCTGGGGCTTAACCTTGTCAAGCAGATAGTCGAGAAGGTTCACGATGGGCGGGTGTTTGTTACCAGCAAGGTCGGGATTGGCAGTACGTTTGGTTTTGAGCTGCCCCTGGCAGTTGGCCAGCCGGTGAAAGCGTGATGCGGAGTGCGGAATGTGCTTCATAAGATATGAGATTTTGTGGAGGAATAATAATGGCGGGTAAGAAGGTTCTGGTTGTGGATGACGAGGTGCATATCATTCATGTGGTGGCGATAAAGCTTCGTAATAACGGTTTCGAGGTCATATCGGCGTCGGACGGCGGCGAGGCCTTTGAGTTGGCGTGCAGCGAGAGGCCGGATATTATCGTTACGGATTTTCAGATGCCGGTTATGACGGGGCTGGAACTTGTAAAGAAACTTCGGCAGAACGAAGCGACACGGAATACACCTGTGATTATGTTGACGGCAAGGGGCTTTGCCGTCGAGGATAAGCAGAGGGAAGATTTACAGATATCAGAGTTTCTCAGCAAGCCGTTCAGTCCGAAAGAGCTGTTAAGGAGTATTGAGGATATTCTGTATCAGGCGGCTGAAAGCTAAAGGCGGCAGGTGAATCGATTGTTAATAGTCAGTTAGAAAGGAAGCTGTGTTGGATACGGCCGGAAAAACTTTGGATACATCACATCGCAAGACCGGCAGCCGGCTTACGGGGCCGCAGCTGCGACAGTTGAATAAGTTTGGTGACAAGGTAAATAAGTTCGGTGTTAATTTTGCGGCTTTGGATGTTAATGGTGAGCTGGTTTTGCTCAATGAGGCTGGCAGATTCGACAGTGACCGTCAGCAACTGGTAAGCGCCGGTCGAGCGACTTTAGAACAATACAGCAGTCGAGGCGGTGTTGAAACGGAGGACAGCGTTTGCCGGCCGGGCGAAAATAATCAGATTTTGGCTGCTGTTCTAAAATCAGACAGCGAGTTTGCCGCAGTGGGCTTAATTGATTTAGGTGATAGGGGCGCAAGAGAAGATGCGAGCTGCGAGATGCAGGATGCGTTTTTTAATGAAATGCTTTTGCTTTTAGCGGAGAGTTTTCAAGCTGTCAGCGGCGCCGAGGGACAGATTGAGATGCTCGGCACTGAGCTGGCACAGGTCTATGAAGAACTGGTGCTGCTTCACAAACTAAGCGCAAATATGAAGGTTACCGAGCCGGATGTCAACTTTCTTCAGATGGCCTGTGACAACCTGACCGACATTGTCAGTGTCGAAGGTATCGCGGTGCTGCTGGAAAGGACCTTGGAAGACGACGAAAGGCGTTTAGTTCTGGCAGCCGGGTCGGGGTTGATAGATATAAATGAGCGGACGACGGCTATTTTGCAAGGTCGGTTGGCGGAGGAAATAAGCAGCGGCAAAGAGGCGCTGCTGGATAGCGAAGTAGATTCACCCTTCAGATATGATTGGCCGGACAGCATGAGAAATATTATTGCGGTGCCTTTGTGCGGCAAGGATGAAGAGAGACATTTTGCAGGAGATGGGCATAGTAGCAATCGCATAATAGGACTGATGGTCGCGATAAACAGGATAGATAAGCCGGATTTCGACAGTATTGATGTGAAATTGTTTAACTCGGTGGCCAGCAGTTGTGCCGTGTTTATAGAGAACGGCAGATTGTTCAATGACCTCAAGGAATTATTTATAGGTTCGTTAAAGGCGCTGACAAGCAGTATCGATGCAAAGGACCCGTACACGCGGGGTCATTCCGAAAGGGTGGCGTTTATTTCCCGCTGGGTTGCCGAGAGATTTGCTGCGGAAGGGCCGTTGAAAGAAGAGCAGATACATAAGATTTACTTGGCCGGCTTGCTGCACGATATAGGGAAGATGGGTGTGGACGAGGTGGTGTTGCGCAAGAAGGGCAAATTAACCGTAGAGGAATTCAATTGTATAAAAACGCATCCGTCGATAGGAGCAAGCATTTTAAGCGGGATAAAACAGATGCGTGATATTGTGCCGGGTGTACTGTATCACCACGAGCGCATCGACGGCAAAGGATACCCCAGCGGTTTGGCCGGTGAGCGGATACCGCTGATAGGCAGGATTATCGGGCTGGCGGACAGCTTTGATGCGATGACATCGAAACGAACTTACAGGGATGCACTGACCGTAGAACAGGCGCTGGAAGAGATAAGAAGGGGACTGGGTACGCAGTTCGATGAAAAGGTGGCAAGAGTATTTCTCGACAGCGATGTTTATCAGCTCTGGGATATTATGCAGGACGGATTTAACGGAATTTACCAGGGCGATGATTCCGGAGAATACGGCACTGTCGCCGTTGGGAGCATAATTAGATGAATCCCGCCCGTCGCTGACGGGCGAGTCATAAGGTGACGGGATGAAGGTTAAGACGCAAGATTATAACGATGTTACGGTTGTTGAAATGCAGGGTGAGCTGGATAGTGATTTTGGCGGGCTGTTGCAAAACACCATCACCGAGATAATCACCACACGCAAGGTCGGCATTGTGCTTGATATGAGCGGCGTGGGATTTATCGATAGTGAAGGATTGGAGCGGTTGTTGTGGGCGCGGGACTACTGTAACGAGAACAACTGCCAGCTTAGATTGGCCGGGCTCGATGAGAATTGCGAGAAGATTTTGGAAGTTACCCGACTGGAAAATGAATTTGACCGCTATGGTGAGCTTGCCGAGGCGGTAAAGAGTTTTGCATAAGCCATAGTAAGCGGCGGACAGACAGGAAGTATGAGTAAAATAAAGGTGGAAAATAAGATGCAGCTTGGTCAGCTGCTGCAGGCACGAGGGGTTGTTACGGCTGAACAGATTGAAAAGGCCCTGGCCGAGCAGAAGGACAAAGGCCATCGAAAACTGCTTGGCGAGCTTCTTGTGGAGATGGGCTATTGTACGGAAAATCAGATAGCTGCGGCGCTGGCTGAGGCGTACGGTGTGCCTTATGCGCAGGTCGCCCCGAAGATATGTGATGCAAAGGTGTTGGAGGTTTTACCGAGAGAATTTTTGGAAGAGCATACCGTTCTGCCTTTGTTCAAGGTTTACGATGTGCTTACGGTGGCGGTGAGCGAGCCGACAAATGTGTTTTTGATAGATGAAATAGAGCGTGTAAGCGGCTGTAAGGTTCAGGTTGTCTGTGCGACGACCAAGGATATCAAGGCAACACTTCAGACGTATTTGCCGGCTGCCAACGTCTTTGTCATTGATGATATTATCGACGAGGATGGGCTGGACGACTTTACGCTGATAGAAAATATCCCGCAGGATATAAGTAATCTTGAAGAGATAGCCGGTCAATCACCGGTTGTAAAGCTGGTCAATTATCTGCTTTATAACGCCGTTCGGGAAAATGCCAGCGATATTCATATAGAATCGGGTGATAAGAAGCTGAGGGTTCGATACAGAGTCGATGGCAGGTTGTATGAAAAGATGCGGCCGCCTCATCAGATGCATTCTGCGGTTGTTTCGCGTATCAAGATTATGGCTGAGCTTGACATTGCGCAGCGTCGTCTGCCGCAGGACGGCGGTATTCACGTTATGATGGAGGGAAGACCCATAGATTTACGAGTGTCGATTATGCCCGGCAACTTCGGCGAAAAGGTGGTTATCAGAATTATAGACCCGCAGAAGGTCCTTTTTAATCTTGAGTCGCTCGGGTTTGCCTATGAAAATCTGCAACTGTTCAGGAAGATAACACATTCCCCGAATGGTATAGTTTTGGTAACAGGGCCGACCGGCTCGGGGAAAAATACCACGCTTTACGCTGCGCTTTCCGAATTGAACAGCGAGGAGGTTAACATCTGCACGGTGGAGGACCCTGTGGAGTGCAATATGGCGGGTATAAATCAGTTTCAGGTAAATGAAAGCGCAGGATTTAAGTTTTCGACGGCGCTGCGGAGTTTGTTAAGGCAGGACCCCGATATAATAATGGTCGGCGAGATTCGTGATAATGACACGGCCAATATAGCGGTTCAGGCGGCCCTGACAGGCCATCTGGTTCTTTCAACCTTGCATACTAATGATGCGCCCGGGGCGGTAACACGTTTGCTGGACCTCGGTGTTGCTCCTTACCTTGTCAGCGCATCTTTGATTGGGGTGCTGGCGCAGCGGTTAGTGCGGAAGATATGTCCGAACTGTAAGACAGAATACGAGCCGTCAAAGAGTATGAGAAAGATGGTTGAAAAGTTGAACGGTGATGTTGAGAAATTCTACCGTGGTGTGGGCTGTAAGAAGTGCCGGAATACCGGTTATGCCGGTCGAATCGCCATTCACGAATTGTTTGTGCCGAATGAAGAGATTATGGAGATGATTAGTGAGCATGCCAGCTTGAAGAAATTGAAAGATATGGCGCTTCAAAGCGGGATGGTTCCTTTGCAGGCCGATGGGATTGAGAAGGTAAAGGCGGGAATTGTCTCGCTTGAAGAGGTATTGAGAACGGCCCAATAGATAGCGTGTAGCCCCGCATCGCGGTGCGGGGTAAACTAATAGCGGATAGTAAAAGTTGGAAAGCCGATAGATGAGTCCATTGACAGCGAAAACAGCAGAAAGCCCTGGTAAGACAATCAGGCGGTCGGGCGATGAAGTGGTAAGACAGCCCATTCAATCATCCAGCCGTTTGACTGTCGGGCCGACCAGCCGGCTTCGCAGCTCGAAAGTAAAGCAGGCGAAGCTGATACTGTTCACGACCCAGCTTTCGGTTATGCTTGACAGTGGGGTGGTGCTTAGCGATGCCCTTGACGCTATTGCTGAGCAGTCCGGGCAGGACAGTTCGGTTCTGTCGGGTATAATTTCAGAGGTCTCTGAGGCGGTCAAGGGCGGTGAAAATTTTTCAAATGCGCTGACTAATTACCCGAAGGTGTTCAACTCGATGTTTGTCAGTATGGTAAAGGCCTCGGAGGCGTCCGGCAGGATGCCGCAGATGCTCAGGGTACTCAGCGGCTATCTGGAATTTGAATTCGAAACTCGCAGGCGCATCAAAGGTGCGCTTACGTATCCGATTATAATGGCGGTGATGGCTGTGGCGGCGACGGGGACGCTGATGCTGTTTGTTTTGCCGAGGTTTATGAAGATTTATGAAGCGAGAGGCGCTGCGCTGCCGGGAATCACCCGAGTGTTGGTCGGCCTTTCGCAGATATTGGGTGATTTGCGTGTGATGACGGCTGTTTTGACGGTTCTGATTCCGGCGTCGGTAGGATTATATTACTGGGCAGGGACGTTGGCCGGCAGGCGAGTGATAGATCTTGTAAAAATCCGCACACCTGTATTAAGCACAATGTTTATCGATGCGATAGTAACCCGGAGTATGCGTATTATGTCAACGATGGTTGGTACCGGTGTGAGCTTGCTGGATACGATAGCGGTGATACAGAGCTCATGTGAGAATTACTACTTCCAGCGGCTCTGGGCCGGCACCGACGAAAAGATTCGTGACGGCTATCAGCTGTCGGAATCAATAGAAATAGCCGATAGCGGACAGCGCATAGGAAATAAATTGATTGCGCCAGGAGTCGTCCAGATGCTTCGCTCGGGGGAAAAAAGCGGCAAGCTCGGAGAGGTCAGTGACAAGATATCGGCTTTCTACGAGAAAAAACTCGAGGCCTCGATTAAAAGCGTTATGGCCCTTATAGAGCCGTTAATGATAACGATTCTTGGCGCTATTATCGGAACTATAGCAATAGCGCTGCTGTTGCCGGTGTTCAGGATATCCAGTGTAATCGCTCACTAACCGGCTTTTCTTCATTCCATTAGATTGTCCACGCACCAAATTTAAAATACAAAATTGGTGCGGGATCTGCGCTCATTCTGAGCTTGAGAAATTCTGGAGCCCGTTAGAAATGGGACGCCAGCCCCGTTAGAAGTAAGTTTCCCTGGGGCCTCGGCAGCCCTTCGACACGGACTTCTAACGGGGCCAGAGGTGTCTGCCTTGTGCTCGGCGGGCCCCGTTAGAAGTAAAGTCTTGCAGACTTCTAACCGGGCGGGGATTTCTAACGGGCTGGAGAAAATCCGAACCGATTCAACGGGGAAAATTCGTTTTTCACCCATCTACAACGGCTCAATGCAACCTCCCCAAGCCACGGAGTAAACTTACAATGCCACGATGTAACGTTACAATGCCTCAATGTAAGGTTGCAATATCACAATGTAAGCCTGCAATGGCATGATGCAACCTTACAAAGCCATATTGTAAACTCACAACGCCACGATGTAAAGTGGCTAAAAGCCGCATTTACACTTAAAAACGCCGTTTTTGGGCTGAAAAATCTGTTCAATTACATTCCTTCAAATTGAGGATATAAGTTTCTGATTCTTCAGCTTGATGTAATTTTACGTGCTGTAATTCCGGTCGCTCAATCAACTTCCTGATAGCCGACTTTAAACTCTCCTCCGTGTACAAACCAAAAACAACTTCTCTTATCGATTCCGGATTTAGCCGTAAAAACCAGGTTTTCTTGCCATTGAAGTCTCTAAGGCACGTTAAACCCTGTTGCGCCCAATCCATTAAGGAGGCATCATCAAACACCGTACGAAATTCTTTTTCATAACTCCAAGCGAACAATTTGGTCGATGCTATTTTCAGGGAGTTTTCGAGCGTAAACTCGTGCAAAATATTCATTTTGGGTCTATCTTCAGAATAATTAACGCGATGCATCTTAAACAACTTATCAAAATCAATCCCGATTACTGTCCCTTTGTGTGTCTCGGCATAATGAGCCCACATCACAGGTTCTTTTGCAGTTTCTGAAACAGATAACAAACAATTTCGTCGGTTCTCTTCCCTAATCTTCTCCCGCATATCATCTTTCAGTATTTTATGAATTTCACCGTTTTCAAGTTTTTGTTTATAGTCGGTAGATGGGAGCATATTTCTACATTTCAATGCGGCTAAATATAGCGCTTCTATTGCAGCTTTGTCATCTGGACAATATATATATGGCAAACATTCAAACGGGTCGTTGACTTGTGCAATATACGGCAGTTTTAATTCTAACGAACCCAGGATTTTTACGACGCCCAACTGATCGCAGTATTTATATAAAACATTCATATTCGCTGCACCAAGCCTCTATATTCCATAATCTTTCTCGAATTGCCGATTACTTATTTTTTTCGTGGTGTAAATAGACAAGTGATACCGTAAATGAACCATATTATTATTGAAAAAACAATTCCTGCCGAAACTCTTTTTGCAATGTCTGCGGAGTGAAGCATTTCGGGTGTTTGAATGCGAACGAACACATAAGCTAATAGTGGCATAAAAGCAAATAGAGTCAACCACACAGATAACTTATAAGACAATTTTCGCATAACTTTTTTCCTTGTCCAATAATAAGATTAGTGTAAATCTCACTTCACCATTTTAACAATTGCCTATTTACTTATTTTTTTTGCTCGTCTCTCGCTAAGGATTTGTGCCTGTCGGGAAAACAAGCGAGGATGATTAGACCAATTAAGGTGAAAATTCCAAGCAATCCCCACGCTCCGTGGTATCCCTTGCCTTTGGCATAGCACCAAACCCCAAAAATCCATAGGGGCATCGTTATCGACCCCACCAGAAAGGCAATAGTAGTCACAATTTGAGATTCAGACAAAGAATTTATTAGAATCGCCGTAAAGAATGCAACAATCGCAAGCCCTATTCCAATATTGGTTTTCTTTTTGAACTCCACCAACATATTCTTATCCCCTTTTCAGAAAAGTTTTCACCGCACCATTTTAACGATTTTATTCAATGGGCATCTTGCTTCCGAGGCGGTTCAGAACCTATTTCATCAAAATCTTTTAAAGTTTTGCGAGCAAGCTGAGCTTCTGGGGTATAAAAGTAAAGAGGTAGGGTCAAAAACCCAATTATATTCATCAAAATTACAAATGCAGGGAGAGCCAAAAATAATCCAAGAGCCCAATGAACACCCCACAGCCATTTAACAGTTGCACCAGTTGCACCCAAAATCCAAGCCCACCTGAGAAAGTCGAGGAAAAGTTTCGGCATAACGTTTTGCTCCTTATTCAAATATCACCGCACCATTTTAACAATTGCCTGCCGTAATTCAACTGATAACCTCGGCCAACGCTCGACCATTTTGGTATTTGAGGGTTCGCTTTCGCCTGCCTTATTTACGGCGATGATGATGTAGTATTCAAGTTCTTTTCCCTTCGCCTGTTCAACTAATTGCGGCTATTTTACTTAACATCCCTGAAATAAAGAACTTATATCGTTTTCTTCAATCGTTATGAGACTTTTGCTAATTTACTTTGCGACAGGTAAAGCTTCATTTGCGACATATCACGCTTAATATGCTACAACTGGCGCTTCATTTATGGCAGATAACGCT
>CAYONQ010000045.1:0-21673 GCA_964405375.1 uncultured Pirellulales bacterium | reverse complement strand
CCAATCGGCTCAATACTACATCCCCCCAACCCCGCTTTTTTAACTATCTGCTCTAAGTCTTGATTGTTTATCATCTATGAACTACGAACCACAAACTACCAACCATAAGAGGTCAGGTGCTAAGTATCTGCTCATCCTCTTCTCGCTGACCTGCCCCGGTGCAAGTACCAACCTGCCAAAAACAAACAAACCAATCAACATCTGCAGAAAAATTCCCCACCCGATAACCCTCCAGTTCATATTCTTCCTGTCGGCTGACAGTAACCACGCAAACCCGATTAAAACAAATATGCCTGTGAAACTGACAAGATTATAAACATCCATATTTGCCTCACCCGCTTTGTGTCCACCACGGAATTCCAGCCGCACAATTGTAAGCCGTCAACCGGAATTTGTAAATCCGGTTTCTCGTTTGGCCATCGCCGTATCGGGCTGTGCCGGAAGGGCTGCCGGAGACCCAAACAGCAGTGAAGACGAGACATATACCGGACAAATCTTCTCCAAGCTACCCGGAGGGTCCGGTATTCGACTACAGCCCAAAATGCCCAATTACTAGTAACAATACTAATACAACAATTAATAGAGAGGTCGCCGGGGGCTGCGGACATAACACTGACAGCAGCTAATTTGGCAGAGAATTATGTAACCGTATGATAGAAAAGCACTTATGAGAGCATATAGACCAATTCGTATAACTCGCCTGGCGCAATATGGAATATGATTAGAACCCCGAAAAAAGCTTGACAGGACACGTAAGGTCAGCTATAATTGTAGGTTACGTTGACTACAACAATCAATCTGATTTAAGGGGAATGTTAATGGGGGCCGTTAAACGATAATCGAAAGGAGTTGAAAATGCGACGCAATGCGATTTTTCTGAGAGTGGTTTTATTAACGTTTTTCGTCGGTCTGGCGGGTTGTTTTTCGTCCAATCCAGCAGATATAGAGGCCTTTGTCCGGCCAGCACCGGCTGTGGTAACCGCCGAGAACTATATTCTGCAGCCACCGGATGAAATTGAGATACATTGTTCAAAGGTCCCTGAGGTTCATCTGCAGCGTCAACAAATTCGCCCTGACGGCAAGGTCGCATTTGAGGCCCTGGGCGAGATACGCGCAGCGGGGAAAACACCAAAGGAGCTGGCTGATACTCTGCGGGAGAGAATTATACTGTTGTACGCATTGACGGGTGAGAATCCCGTTGATGTACGTGTAGTGGCATACGAAAGCAAGGTGTATTACGTTCTTGGCCAGGTGTACGTGCCAGGCCCCAGGGTTTATACCGGACATGATACGGTATTACGTGCGCTTGCTGAGGCACAACCTAATCCTATGGCATGGCTGGAACGTGTGCAAGTAATAAGGCCATCAAGCGAAAAAGGAGTTAAGCCCAAGATTTTCGAATTGAACTTTGACCGTATGATAGCCCATGGAGATACGAGGAAAAACGTATTGCTGCAGGAAGGTGATATCGTTTATGTGCCACCGACTGTATTGGCAGCCGTGGCGCTGAAGATAGAGGAATTCGTAAGGCCGATTGGGCGAGCTTTTTCTACGGTTAATATTGTAACGGCCCAACCCGGTTATAGACAATAGGTCCTCCGGATGAGCGCGCTTTGACCTTTATACGGCAAATTCAAAATAAAGCGGCGGTGTTAATGAGTCGGCGAGATACATTGAAATTGGTTCATTTTGTCAGCACGGGGTGGTTTGTGCTGTGCTTTGGATATATTCTGATTGCAGCACTGCGAGAGGCAGGTTTTAAGTGGTGGGTTATATTTTCCCTGTCCGGGCATTCGGCGTTACTTGTCTTTCTGCTCATCAGTTTATATTTATTCGCCATTTTCAGGGGAATCGACAGGAGCCAGAAAATAGAAATAGAACACCCCCTGACCGGCACCGGATACTATGTTGTATTCTACGACGTAAGTCCTTTTTTGGGGGGGCTGGCAGGTTGTCTGGGGATGATAGGTGTAAGCAGAGTCAGCGAATTGCTGTCTGGAATAGCGCTTGGCACTTTGGCGACAACCTTTTTAGTGTGGATAGTCGTTGACCCTGCAATAGGAGTTATCGAAAGATTGCTACCCGCCAGCCGAAGGCATCGTCTCGAACGTTTGGCCCAGGCCAGAGCACTGCGACAAAAACGACAGGAACAGCGAAAACGCTTATTAGATGAGATATTGTCCCAGGAAGAACGAAACCGGCGCCGGTGGCAGCAAGTTCTGCAGCCCTACGCTGAAAAGCTTGCCGGCCTGTTACCTGTGGCAGAGCTATCAAGCCATCGGACTGATAACAAACGAGCAGAGAACGAAGCGGTTAATATCGGCACACGGGCCTGGCAGATGGGCGGGCTTAACTGCATGCGAGAGCTTCGCTCTATGACGACGGAGCTCTGCAGGGAAAAACGCCGGGACTCGATGGTTGCTGACTACATCTCGGTGTGGTGGGATGGAATCGGAAGCTGGCGAAACCCGTCCCTTGGTTAAGAGCGGGTTCGCCAACCAGATGATAACATCTTAGATTACGGAGCGGAGTGAGGGTGTGTAAATCGAGAATACTACTGACAGTCATATTATTCTGTGCGTCCATTGTCCCGATTTCCAATGCCGCAAATGTCATATACGTCGATGCAAACGGGCCAAATGAACCCGGCAGCGGTACGTTTGACGACCCTTTTCGCAAGATACAGGTTGCACTCAACGCGGCCTTTGATGGCGACATTGTTGAGATAAGAGCCGGTATTTACACGGCAGACCCTAACAACTATAATCTTGACCCTAACGGCAAATCCATCACCATTCGCAGCATAGACCCGAACGACCCTGAAGTGATAGCAAATACAATCATCGACCCAAACGGCGCCGGACGGGGTTTCTATTTTCACAGCGGTGAGGATGCGAACTGTATAGTTTCCGGGCTTACCATCAGGAATGGGGCCACCGGCGGCAAAGGCGGAGGCATTTACTGCTTTGAGAGCAGCCCGACTATCGCTAACTGTGTCGTATCCGGTAATTATGCCGGAACGCACGGGGGCGGTTTCTTCTGCCAGCTCAGTGACTTAACAATCATAGGATGTGTTATTAGTGGTAACTCGTCTGCTAATGACGGCGGCGGTATAGAATGCTGGCGAGGCAGGCCCAAGGTTATCAATTGTATCATCAGCAACAACAAGGCAACAGGTGGCAACGGCGGCGGGGTGGATTGCTTTTATAACGGCAACATAACGCTAACTAACTGCACAGTTGCGAAGAACTCAGCAGCCGGTTACGGGGGTGCTCTGTACGACCTTGGCAGTGATGATGTAACCGTTAAAAACAGTATTTTATGGGCAAGCGAGGCAGCTAATGGCCCGCAGATAGCTTTGGAACCGTATTCCGGCTTGAGCAGCAGTGTATTGGTCAGTTACAGTAACGTGCAGGGCGGGGAGACAGCAGTTTATGATCCAGGTAATGGCCTGGTATGGGACAGCAATAATATAGACACCGACCCCTGTTTTGCATCATTCGATGTAAACGATGACCCTAATTCGTGGGACTTTCACTTACAAAGTGCCTGCGGACGGTGGGACGAGAATTTTTACAGAATTGATTTTAATAGGGACAGGATAATCAATCTGCTTGATTTTGCCGAGCTTGCTGGTGAGTGGCTGAAGGAAGGCGGCAATCCGCCGGAGGATTTGAATCGCAACGGTAAAGTCGATTGGGCAGATTTGCAAATACTTGCCACGTACTTTTTAACTACCGGTTACAGGGATGGGTGGGTGTTCGATGCCTTGACCAGTCCCTGCGTTGATGCCGGCGACCCTAATTCGGATTGGGTCGGCGAGCCGTGGCCAAACGGTAAACGAATCAATATGGGTGCTTACGGCGGGACGAATCAGGCAAGTATGAACGGCAACCCGGCAGATTTCAATATCGACGGGGTAGTTGATTTCGTCGATTTTGCCGACTTTTCATCAAAGTGGCTGGCCGAAGGAAGTTATATTGAGGATTTGTCCGATGACGGGGTTGTAGAATTTGCCGACCTTGGTATCTTTGTAGAAAACTGGCTCTGGCAAGAGAATCCTGCTGATTTCAACGGTGACGGAGAGGTAAACTTGCTCGACTATTGCTTATTCGCCAATGCCTGGCAGACCAACAATTCCGGTATCAGCTTAGATGATGATGACGATGTTGATTACTATGACCTTGCCATTTTCTGTCGCAATTGGCCCTGGCATGAGAAATAGGAAACCCTTGTGAGAGAATTAAAGTGGAAAAGGGCTGAGGCACTTGCCTCGGCCCTTAATTTACATCGTTATCCGCAGCGTTCTTACTACAGATGCTTTGCAAATTCCCAAGAGTAAGAATATTGCCATCTACATCACTGCGGTCCCATGTCCATAGTTTGCCCGTTAAATCAAGATCAGCACTTATCGGTTTGGGTTCGAGGAAATTGGTACTGCTGCCGCCAGCAATGTTAAACAGCTCGTTATATTGAACATCGGTGTAACCAAAGGGCTGGGAGTATCCAGCATACTTTGCCTCAGCAGTAATATTGGCTATTCCGTCTTCCCATATCTGGTCGGTGAAACCGCCGACGCTCGTAAACACAGTCGCATTTGAGCCCATCGGTGTAAAACTATCCGAGTAGATTCCGCTGAGCAGGTCTCTGATACCTATTTCACCTGACCCACTCACCAGTAAACCCGGCATTACCGGGATTTGCGGCATACAATACAATTAAACTTGCTACGCAGACTCTTACCAATCTTTTCATAGCTGCTGCTGCCTAAAGCTGTCTAAGGACAGGGCTTTGCCCTGTCCTTAGCTGCTTTTTCTGCTTTCTTACAGCATTCTCCGTCTGCGAAGCCAGCCGACAAGACCTACACCTATACCACCCAGCAGAACAGCACCGGGAGCAGGGGTAACGGTGGTAAATTTTTCGCTGTAGTCCTGATCTTCCGTATCTTCACCAAACCCTCCAACATGGATGCCAATTATTATGTCGCTATTGGTCAGGCCGGTGATCACATCATTAAATGTCCCGCTATGCGTAAACACAACTCCCAACCACTCACCTGGTTGAACTCCATTGGCCGCTCCCGGGTCATTGTCAGCATCGCCCATAAGTTCATAGCCAGTCACAAGTTTAACAGACTCTGTAAAACCGGTGGCATTGCTTGCGTCTTCAGTAAAATCAACATTCGGGTCTCCGATTAGGCCACCATAGTTCTGGTCCGCATCTATGAACGAAGCGATTTCTAACAGCACACCATCATAGAAGTACACCCCTTTAATAAAATACCTATCATAAGGTGCGGGAGAGCCTACTTCGTTATTAAACTCGAAAAGTACCTCTCCGGTGGCAAACTCACTAACGTCGACAGAGAGACGTGTTTCTCCTACGGTGATGCTGGTACCAGTAGGGTCATTGGTAGTAACACCGTAAAAACCGTAGGTGTACGTCACATTGGCTTTTACAGGCATCGAAAAGCCGGCTAACACCAACAGAACAACTAACAAGATTAACTTCTTCATAGAACCACCCTCTTTCAAGCTCCCAAGGGCAGGGCAGAGGCCCCGCCCTTAGCTGCTTTTTTTGCTTTCTTACAGCATCCTCCGTCTTCGAAGCCAGCCGACAAGTCCTACACCGATACCACCCAGCAGAATAGCGCCGGGTGCGGGAATGCAAATAGTGTCTACGTGTACCCAATCTAAAGTAGCCATCGGTACGGAAGTAGCTATGGCCGGATCTATCGGAAGCGTGAACCAAATCTTTTCAATCAACGGATTGGGAAAAATTTTGATACCGAAGCTGGCATAGCCTTCTTGATTATCGCTTTGTCCGTCAAGTAGGATCCAGCTGTAAGTTACATCGGGGCCATCGTGTGCGACAACATTGGTAACGATCGGCGCACCTACACCAGAAGCACCAATATCAACCCAAATCTCTTTATAGGCAAGGGATTCATTGAAGTTCCCAATTTCCAGGAAAACAAGAATGTCACCGCTATCGGTGAACGAACTGCCGGTCCAGGTGTCAGCGGTTATCACTGCTTCAACGGATGCGGGATAAGGATTATTTAGAGTAGCATCAGGATATGTAGTCCACATTGGTGAGACACTGCCAACTTTGATATTCGACATATCCCAATATTGATGGGTAGCCCGAGGGTGTTCTGAATCCCACCATCCCAAGGTAGGGGCAGCCAGAGCAGGTGTGGCCATTAAGCCAACCAATATGGTTATTAAAATTAACTTTTTCATGATTATTATCCTTTAATATTTTCTCTGTAAAAACACAGAGTTGTCCAAGAATTACATCAACTTTTGACTCGAAGGGTCCTGCGCGCATCCGACCCTTCAGAAAAAAGTTACCGTTTCAGGTAAGTTTAGGCGGACCACGGGGTAACTGAGCAAAAATAAATGCAGGTGAAAAACAATCAGACTGCCTGGCTCTCGAAGCCAAGCGTTTGAATAGCGGATTTGAGCTATATTGTTCCGAAAGAATTGCAGGTTGGGATATGTTTATGCTCGATGCTCGACGCTGGATGCTTGATGCTCGCGAAAATTGAGAATCGAGGCTCGAGAAACGAGAATTGCGGATCAAGCCGGCATTCGGCATGCCAGCCAAATGGTGCAGCAGTCCTATATATCGCGTGCCTTCAATATCACTGCGCAGGCGATTATAATCTTCAGGGTAATGGGGGTGGATAAGCTCTGCAACGCGCTCGACATGAACTCTTCGAGCAAGGCGCAGGGCCAACTGGTCAAAAGCTTGAATCCCTGTCTGGCCTGCCCACCATAGGGCGGCGAAGGCTGCCAACCAAACCCTGCGGTCCTTAACGAGTGAAACACAGAGGAAGCCGATTAGAACCATCAGCACAGCTGCCGGCACAGCAGGCAATGGCTTTACGATATTAACCCGGGTGCTGTTCAAACCTACAGGGCTTGCCGGGGGCTGTAGGAATTCCCTGCCGAGATTGGCCAGTTGAACGTTAATAGGTCCGACGACATTATCAATGGCGAAAGAAACTGTGAAAGAAGCATCCATAAAGGAAGAGTTTGTAGCTGAGATAGCATCTTGATGTGTTACTGTAGGAGAGCCATTTGCGGCCGAAACTACAGACAGCAATAACACTATACACAACAATTTGCCATCTCTCAAGGACACAGCTTTCGCTCCTTTGTAAAAAAGCGCAAATATAACAACCGTCCTACGAACCTGCGTTATCCTTAACGTAAGCAGAGTGCTAAGAGATTCCCCTTCCTGGGATTGCTTTCGGTGGGTCCCTCACCCTCTATTATTCCTAATAATAGAGACTATCAGGAACGAAATCAAGACAAAAGCATTAAAAAAGTAAAAAGCCCTGAGAAAAATACACTTTTTGGTATATTCCCCTGCATAAGAGCCGTGAGGGCGGTTTTTGTTGCCACCTTTGGCATATACCAAAAGTAATACAGCCCTCTAATAGTGCATATTTTTAGGACCAGTTGCGAGAAAGGCATCAAAAAAGAGACGAATGAGAGGTCATAAATGGTCGAAAGGACTATATCGTTCATCCTTCTTTTTTATGTATTTGGGCCAAACCAAAGATTTCTTTGGCTGGTTTTTCCATCCTGGCGATAGGGACAGGAGGGGTGATTTCTGACTTGGCAGCAAATTTAGTTGCGCTATCCACAAATTTCAGCAGCATTGTGATTTTATTTTTGACGCGAATTCTTCGGTAAATATTTCTCAGGTGAGTTTTCACCGTGCCGTGCTTTATTTTCAAGGCCTTCGCTATCTCATCGTTGTTGAAGCCCTGACAGACAAGTTCAGCTACTTGAAGCTCGCGAGGGCTCATATGGTAGTATCTCTGGATGTATGACCAATGCTTTTCGTTAAGCAGGGCTATCCGAGGATGGTGGAAAAGAGATTTGCCGCCCCATATATCTTTAGTTTCTGAATGTTGTGGATAACGCATTGTTAAACTCCTTGTGACAATTCTTCAAGCAGACGTCGTGCTTCGGCGAAATCTGCAGCAGATAATCCCCCAATCTCAGTGTTCAACTCTAACGCCTTTTTTAAGCTTTCTATGGCTTCGTCTTTTTGCCCAAGTCCGGCCAAGGCCCTTCCTAAATGCAAATACGAAGCTACGGCCAGTGGTGCCCCATCCGGGTACAGTTTCAAACATCTGTTGAAATCTTGAACCGCCTTGTCAAATTCGCCCAGCCGGTAATACGCTACGCCGCGGGTGTCGATAAGGTCGACGTAGTCCGGCATTTTACTCAGACCTCGCTGGGCAAGCTCAAGGGCCTGCTGGTATTTGCCCTGCTCTTCACACATTATCCAGGCCAGATTATTGATAGCGATTACATCATCAGGTTGGAGCGCAAGAATTCGCTGGTAAAGCTCAGCCGATTCTGCAAAGCGACCGACAGTTTGCAATAGCATAGCGAGGACACTCATAGCCTCGGTGCAATCAGAATCATTTGCCAGCACTTCTTTAAGAATGCTTTCAGCTATTTTTTGGGGCTGGCTGTCCTCGGCTGCCGCCAGAGTTCCGGCAATAATGATGGGCGTACGAACGTCCTCCGGATAGTCCCGACACCAATTCGAAACCATCTGGCTTATCTGGTCCCAGCGTTTGTTATCCTTGAGTAGTCGGGCCTGCGCCAATAATGGAGCTGGGTCATCAGGGTCAGACTGATACAGCAAGTCAAAAATCTCTTGAGATGCTTGTTCGTTGTCGTTCTTGTGCAACGCTATAGCAAGGGCGATGCTTATTTTTCGTTCGTCGGGGGTGCTGCTACCGCGAGCTAATTGTGTTTTGAGAAGCCCCACGGCCTTTTCAGATTGGTCTGCAGCCAGGTAAGTATCGGCCAATTGTATCACAGCATCGGTATCATTCGGGTTAAGCTCTCGCAGTGCCTTCAAAGTGGGGATTGCCAGAACCGGCGATATTGCTGCCTCTGCTCTGGCCTTTAACAGAAGCAACGGCTTATTGTCAGGCCGATGGGCAAGACCTCGCAAAGCAACATCTATAGCCCTGGCTGATTTTTCTTGCCTGAGGGCAACTTCAGCCAGAAGCAGCCAGGCGGCACTCGTCTCAGGCCTGTCCTGGGTTACCTTCTGAAGAATAGTTGTTGCCTGCCCGATAGCTGGAGCTGTTCCTTCAGCAAGCAATGAGCGAGCTTTATAGACAAGCAGGTCTAGATCGTCGGGGTTTGTTGTCAGCGCTTCATCGAGAATATCTTTGCCCCGGCGTACCGTGGCGAGGTCATCGCTGGCTAAAAAAAGCGAGATTGCACGTTTTTGAACGGCCAAGTTATCAGCAGCTACAGACATTGCCTTTTGAATATCAGTAACAGCTTCATCAAGCTGGTCCGTGGAGCGGTAAAAGTCGCTTTTGGCTGTCCACACGTCCACGTTATTTGGTTCTGTGACGGCGGCGTGTTCAAAATCCTTTTGTGCCTTCTCAATTTGGCCAAGCGTAGCGTGTGTTCTGGCGCGAAGAATATAAGCCGATGCGTTGTTGAAATTATTTACCAGTTCGTCGCACAGCAACAACGCCTCGTCAGGCCTATTTTGACGAACGTTTAATTCAATCTGTGCAACCGTTACCGGCAGCGAATTCGGTTCCTGAATCTTTAATCTGCTCAACAGTTCGTCTGCTTCAGTAAAACTGTTTTGTCTTATCTTGAGCAGTGCCAACGCCAGGCAGACGGAGCGGTTGTTGGGGTCATTGGTCAATAAGTCCTCAAGAATGTCGGAGGCGGAACCCAATTCGCCCCGTTTAAGATAACTCTGCAGCTCCAATTTTTTCAGTTCTGGGTGTGATAATTTTTCACCAGCTGCCTGGTGAAGGATTTCGTCAGCACGGTCGTACTCATTTGCCTTGTAGAGGGCGGCAACAGCAGGAACGATTATGCGAATGTCCCGCGGTGAACGATTCAAGGCTTCGTTGTAGGTTGAGATTGCAAGCCGCAGCTCACCTGCCCGTTCATAGCTGTGAGCCAGAAGCATTCGGCTGGCCTGGTCGTCCGGGTTGGTAAGAAGATTGTCTTTGAGAAGGGCAATAATTTCCGGATACCGGTCATTGAAGTCTTCTGTGCGGAACCAGATTCTGGCCTGCTCGTACCGCCATTGCCAGCCGTCTTCACCCTCAAGACTTTTAATTCGGTTGACAATCTGCTGAGCCCGGTTACGGTCTTTTATCACCTTCTCACATTGCAGCAGTTCGCGCTGAATAGAGATATCAGAAGGCAAGTCGTTAACAAGTGTATTAAGAAACTGGTAGCGTTTCTCCTGCTGGTTCCAACGATTATAAAGTCCCGCCAGCAGCAGAGCCAGCTGTCTCTTGTCGGCAGGTTGTTCTAAACGAGTCAAGGCATCTTTAATAATCTTTTCACATTCCTGGCGTCTGTCCTGTGCCGCCAACAAAACAGCAAGGTATCTTACAGGGCCAACGGATTCCGGAAATGCTCTGACAGCATCGTACGATTTCAGTATAGCTTCATCAGGTTTATCCTGAGCGCTCAACAGCTCAACGTCTGCCATAGCAATTTCTACTTGAGGGGTGGTACTGTCCTTAATCTCACTGAGCAGCTGATTAGCTTTACCAAACTGGCGGCGGTGTATCGCAAGCTTAAGCTTCAGTCGCTTAACCACAAGTTCGTCATCAAAGACCTCTTGTAACCTGGCCAAACGGCCCTCTATATCCTGCCACAGTGGCGAATCCCTGTCCGTCTGGTTTTCTGCAAGCAGCTGCGTCCGGGCCTGAATATAAAATAAGGCGGCATTGAGACTACGGGGGGAGATTTGCATTGCCATACGTGCCTGTTCTACCGCCTCAGCCCAGTTGCCGATTTCAGCCAGCAATCTGGCAAGGTTCAGGCGGGCGCTAAGGAGATTCGGCTGCTCCGAAACAAGAGTGCGCAACTGTTGAATGGCCGACTGCTTATCGCCTAAGCGCGACAGTGTCGCAGCCAGTGCAAGTTGAGTCCTGGCAGATTTTGCGCCCAGCTGCAGCGCTTTGCGCCAGCATTTAACCGCCTCATATCCGAGACCTTTCTTGTCGGCTATAAGACCTTCTAAAAATGCCGTAGTTGCAGGAGCAACATCTTTTTGGCGTAGTTTGGCGATACAATCGCCGGCATTGTCAAGCTCATCACATCGGATATATAGCTCCGCGGCGGTCGGCATAAAATCCCAGGGTTGAGGGGAAAGTTCTCTTAATCCGGTTTCGGCGATTTTTAGCATTAATGCTTTTGAGTTTGATTTCAGTGCAAGCTGGGCCCAGCTTTGCCACAAGGCCTGGCTTGTCGGCTCCGTCGTTTGCACAGCAACAAGTTGCTCCTCCGCCTTATCTAACATATCTGCCTTGATAAGTTCTCCGGCAAGCCGCAGTCGTACGACAGAATCAGATAAATCCTGTTTTTCGGCCTGTTCCATGTCGGCTAAGGCCCCGGCTCTGTTCTTGCTTCTTAGATGGAAACCGGCACGGATTATGTAAGCCAAGGCCGAGGAAGGATTATTTTCTACCGCCTGATTGAACCAATGTTCGGGCGCGGTCAGGAAATCCTCCCGACGTTGCTCAATGAGTCTACCTAATATTTCATAAGCTAATATCTGCTCAGGATATTCCGTTATGATGCCTTTCAATTCCGCCTCTGCTTCGTCGAACTTCCGCTGTGCGGCCAGTGCCACGGCTAACATCCTGCGAAGTTGCAGGTCCTGGTTTGCTTCAAGTTGTCTTTTTGCAATCAGCTCGGCTTCACCGGGCATACCCATTCCTAAATATATCTCAGTAAGTTTTACGGCGGCCTCGGCATTAGCTTCGTCCACTCTCAAAACAGTTCGATAAGCGGCCACGGCCTGCTGGACGTTGTTTCTTTTGAGAGGCCTGATGTTGAGCTGCGCATCAGCGTATTTAAGTAGTGCCGTCACGTCATCCTGCACAACAGCGATATAGCGGCCCAGATTCTTCGCTGCATCTTCCCAGTTGTGCTCGTTATACGCCTTATTGCCAAGGACAAGCCCGCGCTCGGCCCGCCTGCTTCTCTGCCATTGACGCAGTCCGTAGGCGGTTACACCCAGAACGACAAGTGCGATTACGCAAACAGACGCCAATTTCCAGTTAAAGTATCTTCTTGGCATTTGCCCACCCTTTCTTACTGATATATTGTCACTTTTAGAACCGGCTAATGAAATTCCCGGCTAATTTTCTGGCTGTTCGCCAGCATATCCACAAGTCCATCCGAAGTTTCAGGTCCCTGACATATTTGGTGTCGTAATGTATCCATTCCTGAAAGTCCTTCATTGGCTGGCGTGTTCTACAAAGTTGCCAGAGGCCTGTTACGCCCGGTCGAACCGAGAGTCGGGCATCCCGCCATGATGGGCACAAAGTGTTTTCAGATTCGGGAGACGGCCTTGGGCCTACAACGCTCATCTGGCCAAGCAGAACATTAAAGAATTGGGGTATTTCGTCGATATATGTATCTCGTAAAAACCTGCCGACGGCACTGGTTCGCGGGTCGTCCGCCATTTTGAATTGCGGCCCATCGGTCTCATTTATGATTCTCAGCTTGTCCTGCATTTTATCGGAGCCCATTAGCATAGTCCTGAATTTTATACAGTTAAAGGGCTTACCGTGCAGTCCCTGGCGGGTGTCCTTGAAGAATACCGGCCCGCGAGAGGTTAGTTTTATAGCCAGGGCAATTATTGCGAAAACAGGCGCAAAAAGAGTCAACACAGTTACAGCCGCAACGACATCAGCGATTCTCTTCAGACATCTGGCATAGGAAAGCATTGGCCAGGTGCGGAAGGTATCGTTGGTGCTTTTTAAGCGATTCAGGTCAAACGTGCGGCAGCGAATTTGCCTTGAACTGCTGTTTCTGTGTCGAGTTAGGCGTTTCCAGTTACATCGCGGCCCCTTTACAACGCGGTTCTGCACAAGTTGATTCTGTGGTATTGAAACATTCGGGCCGATGATTGACGAATTTACAACGGCCCCGGCACCTATTTTAACGTTATTACTAATAATAGCCGGACCTACTACAATTGCATTTTGGCCAATACTGATATTTCGCCCAAACAATATTTTCCCAAATAATCTTGCGCCGTCTGATATCGTGACGTTATCTTTGTCCAAAATCCTCCTGTAAGATTTATTTTTTATATCGAGGCGATTTTGCACCGATGAGTCAAACCTAGCTGCAAGAAAGGTGAGTAAACCTTCCTCCGTATTTAAATCCAGAACGGCGCCTCCTATATTAAGACTACGTACCGTCAGTGACTCTGATGAACATCTGTCAGTAAACTCGGAAAAAGTCGAAGGCAAGGCATTATCAACGAAGAGGTTTTTGAAAGAGCCGGTTTTTATAAAAAGATGATGTGGCCAATCAGCAGGAATAGGTGCGGGTTCAGCAAGATGAGAGTACAGCCGACGGAAACCTGCAACTTTACCCTGCGCCGTCAATCGCACCTTTTCACGGTATGGTAACAATTCGGGGGCGACATTGATGGCTACTATATCTGCTTCGGTACCGGCTAATACCTTCTCAATTAGCTCTCTGTCGGTTTGTATAGCGAATCTTCCGTTGGAAATTGCAAACCAGCAGCTTCGTTTCAGCGGTTGCAGGTGTTTGCAGGAAAGTGGAATATCTTTACTATAGCGTTCTATTTTCGGTGAGCTTTCACAGAATTCAACGTCCCATGTTCGGGGAATGGCGACCATTATATTCTTACTGCCGTTCAGCCGAAGATTCTTGATTAGTCCGTCGAAGATAACACTCGCAACAGGTGCGTTCGAGATAGCAAACCTGAGCAGATTATTATTGGCGCTGCTTGTGGAGCCATCGGTTTCGTGTATGATGATTAGTTCCATATTAGTTTCATAAACAAATTAAGAACTGGTATTACGCTTTGTCGGCGGCCTTAGGCAGGTTAATTTCCATTATGGGTCAGCATCGTCATTGATATCATCCTCGCTGTTCTGCATAGGTAATAGTAGTTTTGTGTCGGCTTGTTCAGATTTTCGTCTTTGTTGGCCGTGTTGTGAATAATAATTGTACCCGTAGCGGTAGTAACCGTGACCGGCCCGAACGTTACTCAGGACGGTGCCCAGCACAGTGACGTTTATTTGGGCGAGCTTTTCCTTTGCCTGCTTGAGGTCGGGAGAGGTGGTTTGGCCCGCAAAGCTAACCAGTATGACCGCACCTGCAATCTTGGCCCATAGCAGAGCGTCGGGAAAGGCCAGTACCGGTGGAGTATCGATAATAGTATGGTCATACCTTTGGCTGATTCTATTTATTCGCTCAGCTGTGGTAGGCAGAGCCAATAGTTCGTAGGCATCAGTTGTGTTGTGAGAATCTACCGCCAGTACATCCAGGCCGGTTGAAGGCGTAGAATAAATAGCCTGGTCAAATTTTCTTCCGAAAAGCACGTCTTGCAGACCCCTTGAGCCCTTGGGAAGATTCAACAACCGCGCAATATCAGGTTTTCTCAGGTCACCGTCTATTAGAAGTACCTTCTTGCCCGACTTGGATATACTTGTCGCCAAATTAATGGCAAAAGTAGTTTTGCCTTCCTGCATTCCCGGGCTGGTAATAATCAGCTTTTCGGGCATTCCTCCGCCGTCAAGTAATCCCAAGTTGGCACGAATGGTTTGATAATCCTCAGCTATTTGTTTTGGAAAAAGGGACTCTTCGATTGTATGCGGGCTGGTGGTAGTTCCGATTATTCTGACACCGATGCGTTTAACCACATCCTCGGGTGTGCGTACGCTCATATCTGCTTTGTCCCTTAAAAAAGCCAGCAGCATTCCCAAGGCCATAGCTGCAAACACGAGGGCTGCAGTGTATTTGACGCGCTTGTCCCGGATATAAGAGATGTCGGCATTGTAGGCGACAGAAATCCTTGCAGGCCGCTTTCGTTCCATCTCCAGTTCTTGAATACGGCGGCGGACCGTATCGTACATTTCTTTGGTCAGGTCCAGTTGGCCCTGTAAGTCCTGAATGGTAAGGTGCTTACGACCAAGTCCGATGGTTTCAGCATCCTCTTCAGCCAGTACCTCTCGAAGGCGTCTCTCGTATGCTACAGTCTGCTCTAACTCGCTTCGTGTGTTAATCAGGTCTTTTTTGCCGGCATTGGCCATTTCTTTGGACATCAAATCATCGAAGGTTTTGCTTGCCTCTTCTCTGCGTTGCTCAAGACGCTCTTTCAATGCTTTTAATAGTTCGGCCTTATGTGTTAGTTCGGGATTTGTAGGGGCTAATGCCTGCTTGGCGGCGATAAGCGCCTGGTCCAGTTGAGCGATATTTGTTGTGAGCACATTTACCATTGGGTCATCGTTTATATACTGCTGGCGTATCTTCAGCAACTCCTCCATAGCGATGGGCTGCTGTTTCGTTTGCTGAAGTAATTGCACCCGGGCTTCAAGGTAGATTCTACGTGCCTCTATTTTAGTAAGCTCAGCCAGTAGACTGGCGACGCGTTGCAACCTCATATCGTACCAGCCGCCCATGTCGGCGGTTCCATACTCCTGCGCCAACTGGCGAATTGTTTCGCGCTGTCTCTGTAATTTTTCCGCCATTACCTTGCGTTCGTTTTCCAGAACATTCAGCTTTTGGTCCTGGCCCTGGGCAGAACTGGAAACCTCTATCGCCATATAGTTTCTGATGAAAGCATTTACTATTTGTTCAGCTTCTTCCGGCTTAGTGCTGTTCATAGTTACCTTTATTAACTCACTGTTGCGAGCAGGTGTGGTTGTAATAGTTTTGTCGAATATTGCTTGTTTCAATACGCTTACCGGCTCAGGTTTTGCCCCAATGTTCTTCAGGCCTTGTTTCAATTTCGAGGCAAAGTTGGTAGCTTCATTTTCAAAGAAAGCCAGTTTTTTGTCTGCTAAGTCGTCTGCTACTCTTTGTATAACATGGTTGCTGATAATCATTTCTGCCTGAGTGTTCATAAAGCTTTGGTAGTTTGATATTTCACCTTTGTCTGCTTCGCCGGTCAGGATGTTTGGTATGATAGGTGCAACTCTTATTGCGCCGGTTACGCTGTACAGGGGTTCAATCAGAAGCCATATTGCGGGGATTCCGACGAAGCATAATGTTAGGAATGTCAGCAATACAATACTCCAGCGGCGCAGTACAGCAGCAACTAAATTGGGCATAGTTTCACTGCCGGATTCGGGTGGTGTCTCGAAGTGAACATCCCTTTGTTCAATCACCTGATTATGATATTTTTCTAAATCACTCATTTCCATATTCTCCTTCAGTTGTGATTTGTAATGTTAATCACCGTTCTTGTCGTATAATCACCTCTGGTTGTTCTTTTGCCGGAGGCGTAGTAAGTTTTGCTAAAAGCCAGAACTCGGCAACCACCGCCGCAAGTGCCAAAGGCATCATGGCATAGCCGCCAAAGTCGTGAAATACTTTCTCCCAATACTCGCCGCTGAGTACTGTAAAAACCAGTGCTGTGATTGCTAATCGGATGGTGTTACAAAACAAAGCGATGGGCAGGCTTGAGGCAAGAACTATCAATTTTTCCCACCACTTCCGCTTGGCCAACAACACAACCAGGCCGCTAACCACAAAAAAGGCCATAACCATTCTCAAGCCATTACAGGCCTCAGCCACTGCAACGGAGGACTGGCCGATGTGGATAATATTACCTTCCTGGATGACTTCATAACCCATCGTCTCGAGACAAAATACTGCTGACGAGGTGGCCCACCGCTGCAGAGGCAGTGCCACAGCGGCCTGAACCCGATTTGGCCAAGGCAGCATTAAACATAGGAACAATAATACCGTAGATACTTTCCGGAAAAGCTGCCAGCCAAACAAAACTAACACCAACGCCGCAATACTAAGGGTGATGGACAATCTCTCTGCTGAGCCGTACATAAAGAACAGCCCGAAGAGTCTAACTGCTTGCGCCCCTACAAAGGCAAGTATACCCCAGAGACAAGGCCTTATGGGCGCTTGGGCAATTTTGTGTCGCCTTGACCATAAGATATAAACAGCCAGAAAAGGAACCAAAAGCCCAGATGAATATTCGTCGCTTCTTTGCCATATATTCCAGAGGTCCACAAGCCCCGGCCAGTACGACCAGAGAAAAGCAATGAACGCGACACTGACTCCAAGCCAAGGAACTATCTTTGTTTTCTGCGGCTGTATCCAATCCGGCAATTTTCTAATTACCTTATCAAGCTGCGGTCGCAGTATCTGCTGAAGTTTACTTGAATCGTTCTTCACAACTTTCAATACTCCTGCAACTGAACTTTCCAGCATTCTTTCGGGCTTAAATGCTATAGTTTTTTCTTCTACAATGCTGTTGCTTCGTACGACGGCGTTATAATCGACAACACATCGTTGCACCTGGCAGCTGCTACCTACCTGAGCGTTATCCCAAAGGATGCTGTTGACCACAACACTATCTTTGCTAATACTGACATTGCGTCCGAGTATGGTTGGGCCGAAGATAACCGCACCTTTACAGATAGAAGCATCATCCATAACAACAACAGGGCCATAAATCCGTGCACCTTGCTCTATACTTACACTGGCTGTCTTCCAAAGGACGTGGGAATCATTACGTCTGTAGGGCTTTAGGTGTCCATCTATATTCACAGCATTCTCAAGGTAATCGCTGACGGCATCGAGGTATTCCTGCCGACTTCGAAAATTTCCAACGTGATATGGCAGTGCCGCCGCACGGACGGTTTTGTCAGCTCGAATCAATGCCGGAATTAATCCTTCTTTGATGTCAAAATAACCGTCTTGGGGTATATGCTCCAGAATAGAAGGGTTGCAAACATAGATGCCAGCCGGCTCACCTAAGCTTCTGTCATTTCCGCCAGTCGGATTAAACATTACGGTCAAATCAGATTGACCATCACGATGAGCGCTTATCAATGGGTCAATCTTGGGGGGACATACTATACCAGCAGGCAATATCACAAGTAATGCGTCTTTTTCATCACCAGCAGCATCACGTATGGCCCCTGCAGTACCGACCGACAGAAGTTCGTCCAAAAACTTCAACTTCAGATGATTATCAGCGTGAATCGATTCTGCCAGTAATGCGCCCTCACCGTTGGAACAAATCACAGCCCTGCTTATTCCTTGTTTAACTAAATGAACCATCAAATGTTCTATTGCAGGTTTCCCCGCTAATGGCCATAACGCTGTAGGTAAGCGTGACGCCACTGGACATCGCCCAAAATCGCGACTTCCGGTGAGTATTATAGCTTTGATATGCCTTCTGTTATTCACGTATTCCTACGAGGTCAGTGGTTATGACTGCCACATAGGCAAGTTCACACTTGCTGCCATTGGCCTCTTTCAAAGTTATATCGTTTTATGGTTCTCGCCGGATTGCCCACTGCAACGCTAAAAGGAGGAATATCTTTAGCGACTACGGAACCGGCACCTATAACGGAATTCTTTCCGATTCTTACGCCACGTAGTATCACACAATTAGACCCAACCCAGACATGTTCCTCGATCACTACCTCCTTGACATCAAGCCCTTGTTCGCTAAGGTTTTTTGAAATGTTGTCATAGCGATGAGACTGGCCGCTAATGAAGCAGTTCTGCGAAATACTACAATTATCACCTATTGTTACTGGACCTAAGACAATACTGCCGATTCCAATACCAGAATTCTCCCCAAGGATAACACTTCCGTGCCAGGTGTTAACGACACACCATTTTTCAATATTAGATTTTCTTCTCATCAGCAGCTTGTTGAGTTTTTGATTGCTCCTTCGCGGAATTACATCCAGCACAGCAGAGTAACTAATTGAACTCGGCCATTCTCTTTCAATGTAAAACAGCCTGGTTCTGATTTGCAGACTATACAAATACAGTGTTTTAACCAAATCTCGCATTAAACCCAAAATTGATCGCAACGTAACCATTTCATTCCTTTTGTGGATGTTGAACACCTTCGTAATCACAAGATAATATGATGTATTTGCTTTCTTGATCTACTTACTTCGGAAAATGCAGCTGTTCTGTTACGCACCCCGTAGAGTTCTGGCTTTTTTGTCTTGCTAAGTAAATGTTTGCGCCTGTAGGCCACCAGAGTGCGTTGCAGCTTTTCAAACTTCTTCGCAACGGAGCAAAGTGATAGTCCTTTACAAGCTTGTTATGTTACTTGGGATGATTCTGAGCCAGTTAACCGTAGACTTCTTATCGTAGACTATTTTTCCATTTAAAAGTTACAACGCTAAGCTACCTTGAGTAAGTTTTTAGACAATCATAGGCTCAATATTGGTCCCAGAGGATAGTTTATGCCCAAATTGGCGTTCTCATTGTCTAAAAACTTTGTAACAGTACCTTAGCACGCTTTGTCGTTAGCACTTCACTTAGGTTCAAACCATCCTTTGGTTTTTAAATAAAATTTGTACCAACTCATAAAATGAATCCATTTTGCCATATTAAAAACTCCATGGGCACTGACTCTTTGATGATCGTGAATCATTTCACTCTGTGGACAATACAGAACATCCCACCCCCTTTTTTGGGCAAAGTAGCAAAGGTCAACATCTTCAAAATAAAGGTTGTAACGTGTGTCAAAAAGCTCTTTTCCATTAAATGCCGACTTTCGAACAGCCATTGCCGCGCCCAATATCCAGTCAACTCGAACCGGCTCGTCAAGTCGACGGTCCTTCATAAGATGGTAACCATTCGCCTTCTTTCTTCCAGGTATTGGAAGTCGTCTGCAGGCCACCGTGCGCCATGTATAAAAACGCCTTGCGGAGAATTGACGGGACCCATCAGGGTTCAACAGACAGGGGCCTACAACAGCAGCTTTCGGAAACCTCTCAAACATTCCAACAAGTGTCTCTAAACTGCCGGGCAGAACAATAACATCAGGATTCAAGGCAATGAATACAGGGCTGTCCACTTGCGCATAAGCTATGTTGTGGCCACCGGCAAAGCCAACGTTATTTCCGAGCCGCACAAGTTCCACCCATGGATAGTTCATGGCCACCATATCTGCAGAACCATCCGACGAGTTATTATCCACAAGAATGGTTCGCCACGCGGCCGGTAGATTGAGACTGTCTATCCGGGCAAGGCAGCGGTCAAGAAGATCCTTTTGACAATAACTAACAATAGAAAGTGTAACGTCATTCATTGCCGGTCCTATTGCATTTTTGGGCTTGCAGTCTCTCGAGGAATGTTCCAACAGCTTGGATGATTTCTTGGCTGCCTTGGCCTTTAGCAGGTACAAAGTTCTTGGCTTTTTGGAGCATATCTGGTAATTCAGAAATCTCGCGAGCAACTAAAACCTTATGCTCAGATTCGAGTGCCTCTGCTGTAGCAAATTGGTGGTTATCATAATGTTCACCCAACTTTGATTTTCGCGGCACAACAATAATTGGTTTAGACATTTTTATAGCCTGTCCAATTGTCCCCATACCTGCATGCGAAATTAGAACTTTTGCTCGCATCATATACTCACTAAATTGTTCCGGAGAACAATACTCACAGTATTCATAATTTTTGGGCTCATAGCTTCCTGAACCAATTTGTCCGAATATATCATCCAAAATAACATCTTGTTTTTTCAAATCATCCACTGCTTTAACAAGGCGATCATATCCTTTATGCCAATTACCTACTGTAAGAAAAATCAAAACAACCTCCCGAAATATTTTGCCTTGGGAAAATAACTAAGCAATCCAGGCCATTGCACGAAGAATAAATCTGCAAACGGATAAAGCATCCGAGCTGTCAGAGTGGGACGTTCGACCCGGGCCATGCTCTCAATGAATATCAGTTTCGCCCCAAGCAACTTCGCAAAAACGCAAAAAAACACTACTATCCCAGCCCCGGTGGAGATCACCACATCGGGCCTTTCCACAAGCACAGCATGTGCAGAGAGCACCGCTCCGACAATCCAGGACAAGGGATTATGCCTGACAATGTTGGGAATCGCTCGGACGCGGCTGGTTTTCTTCATTTCGTCAGCGAGACCACCGGAAAAGGTAAAATAAAAGTGGTCGTATTTTTCATAAGCCACCGCCAACTGCTTAGCCTGCACCATATGACCACCCGGTGAGCAGGCTATGCAAATCTTCAATTTATTTTGCTTACTCATCCCACGCAACATCGGCACCTGTCTTAGCTATTTCCGGTAAGAGAAAGTTCATTCAATAATATTTTAGCTTTACAATCCCAGGTAGCATCAATCACCTTGCTTCGTCGGGCGACAACTCTATCAGAATCATCTTCTGTCAGAGCTTTTTCTATCGCCTGTGCGAAACCCTCGGGAGTGTTGGCTACATAAACAACATCAAGGTACGACTTTAACTCACTGAATGCAGGCGTGCATACAACAGGTTTACCCAATGCCAAATACTCCTTAAGTTTAATGGGATTTGCTGCCTCCGTCCAACGGTTTTGTCGCCAGGGAATAATCGCTACATCAAAACATTTTCCATAATAAGGAATTTTATCGTATGGTTTTTGCCCCAACATCCACACGTTCGAACGAGATAAAATATCGCGATAAACTCTTGGAGCATCGCCAACAAATACAAATGAAAACTTCGGCAATAACTTTATCAGCTTTTTTATTAATTCTACATCGAGTTTATGGTCAGCCATTCCGCCAAAATATCCCACAATAGGTTTCTTGATGTTAGCTATATCGACAGGCATTTCCTGATTTCTTCCTGACACCGCAAACA
>CAYONQ010000044.1:11585-21897 GCA_964405375.1 uncultured Pirellulales bacterium | reverse complement strand
TCATCATTCACTGCTTGCTCACTTGAATAATACCTGTTATCCCGAATTATTGTGATCGGTTTACAATTTCTCAGACGGCCTGGAGCTGTTTCATCCAACCTTGATTTAGTTTATCAGTGCATCCTTGCTGACGTCCGGCTCTAATATGACAGCGCCTTTTCTTCGTTTCATCCTTTCGCTTAGCAAAATATCCCTTGTCTGCGCTCCGCTAATCCTGACAAACGGCCCGTCGGATTCGCCGCCTCGGCGACCGTCGATAGAAGCTGCTTTGACCTGCCGAAGCTCAATAGTCGGTATGTCCTTGTCGGAAGTGGCGGTCTTAAAGCCGTCAATTTCGAGGTTCTCCGTATCCTCGAAGATAAAAACAGGGCCTTGCTTGGTATTGACCCGCACGTTTCGAAATACGATGTCCTTGATGTTTTTGCAGAAGAACCCTTCGATTCGGTCATACCCTTCAGCCATCGCCGGAGAGCCGCTGTAGCCGCTGGGCTTGCCTATATTGTCCCATCTGCGCCCCTTCGTCGTATCGATATACACGTTGCTGAAGGTTATGCCCTCTACAGGCAGTTCCGCCAGCCCTGCAAAGAAGCCCGCAAAGTCGGCATTCTTCACGGTGATATTGCTGAAGTGCAAATCCCGAAATATCGGCGTCCCCTCGTTGACCGGCTGTTTCGGGTCGTTCACGTTGTTATAATAGAACATATTTATAGTGAAGGGACACACAACGTCATTCATTATAACATTGTTGACCCGTATATCCTCAACCAGTCCGCCGCGGCCGCGCCTCGATTTCAGCCGTATCCCCCTGTCCGTCTGCGTAAATATGCAGTTGTCAATCACAACGTTTCTGACCCCGCCCGACATCTCGCTTCCAATCACGACACCGCCGTGACCTCGCGCCATAACACAGTTGCTGATTGTTATGTTCTCCGAAGGCCGGTTAACACGCCTCCCGTCCTCGTCCCTGCCGGCCTTTATCACGATACAGTCGTCGCCGACATCAAAATAGCTGTTGGAAATCAAAACGTTTTTGCACGAATCGATGTCGAGCGCATCGGTATTCGGCGAATCCGCCGGGCTGATAACCATAACCGCATCTATCGTTACGTTCTCACAGTATATCGGGTGCAGCACCCAGAAGGGCGAGCGGACAAACTTCAAACCGTCGATTCTAACATTTCGACAGTTCAGAAACTGAACCAGCGATGGCCGCCCGAACCTCGTCTGGTCGCGGCCGAACCTCTCTCTGGTAAGACGCATAAACTCCGCCCGCCGACTCCGCACACGCTCGCTACGCTCCTCACTTTTCTGGCGAAACAGCTTCCACCAGTATTCGCCCTGCCCGTCAACGACACCTCTTCCGGTAACCGTAACGTTCTCGCTGTCCCTGGCGAAAATACAGGACATAAAGCCGTGTTGCTCCGTCCCGTACCATCGGCTTTGCACCGTCGGGTAATCGTTGACATCCTGGCTGAATAAAAGGTGCGCACCGGCGTCGATGTGCAGCGTTATATTGCTTTTCAGCTCAATCGGGCCGGTTAAGAATTTGCCCGCAGGCACCCACACCGTCCCGCCGCCCGCTTTTACACAGCCCGCTATCGTCTTCTTTATTGCATCGGTGTTCTTTGTAACGCCGTCACCAACAGCACCATAATCGGCTATATTAAAAACATAGCTTTTTGAGCCGCCCTTGTCTTTACCGGCTGCACACCAGCTTGTCCCGCCAGATACTAAAATAATTGTCAGCAGTAATAGATAGAATCGTTTCATTTTTATCCTCCAGCCGAGCCAATCAGTTCTTTGATATTCGTTTTTTTACGAACGCAATATTTTTTTATACCTTCTATAATTTCTATTGTGCATCCCGGCTCAACGAAATTCGCCGTCCCCACAGCCACCGCCGTCGCCCCCGCAATTATAAACTCAATCGCATCCGATGCTGTCCTGATTCCTCCCATCCCTAAAATCGGTATCCCTTTATCTTTAGCGACCTCGTTATAAACCTTGTTGACCAGGTAAACCGCTATCGGCTTTATCGCCGGCCCCGATAGTCCCCCCGTTTTGTTGGCCAGAATCGGTCTGCCGGTCTCGATATCGATAGCCATCGCCGTAAAGGTATTTATCAGGCTAAGCGCATCGGCGCCCGCATCGACCGCCGCACGGGCAATTACGCTTATATCCGTAACCGCCGGCGACAGCTTGACCATTAGAATCTTCTCACTGGCCTTGTCATTCCCGCGAAAGCGGGAATCCAGCACCTTCTTCACCGCCGACGTAACCTCCGTCGTCTGCTGCGGGTCTGTGCCGAAACTTATACCGCCACGCTCGACATTCGGACAGCTAATGTTCAGCTCAAACCCCGCTATCGCCTTTTCACTCGCCAGCCGCTCCGCCACAGCCACGTATTCGTCAATCGTCTCACCGGCCACGTTAACAAAAATAGCGGCGGACTCCTTCTCTAAAATCGGCAATTTTTCTTCGATGAATTTCTCTAATCCGACATTGGCCCATCCGATAGCGTTAAGCATCCCCGAATCCGTCTCGACAATTCTCGGCGTAGCGTTACCTTTTCGCGGGCTTACGGTGATACTTTTTGTAATAAACCCGCCGAGCCGGCTGATATCCACAAACTCAGCCAATTCGTCCGCATATCCGCACGTCCCCGACGCCGTAAACACCGGATTAGCTAACTTCAATCCCGCAAATTCTACCGATATATCAACTTCTTCTGCCATACCATTCTCTTATTCGGATATATTAATATCTTCATAATTACTTATGTCATAGTCATCTTCATAACTGAACTCTACTTTGCTTTGTTTAATAATCTCAATAAAGATACCATCTAAATGGTTTTGTTCAGTGGCTTCTCGAAATCTATCCAGGAGGATAGGTATATTGATTATTTCCTCAATACATTTCATGTATCGTGAAACAATAGCCTTAATTGAATATTGCTTTTCAGCTTGTTTTTGTATTTTGCTTTTTAGCGCCGGGACCGAGTCTGAAGATTTTACTACAAATGTTATTGGATATTTTTCGATCTTATCAATGTCCAGAAAATATTTATTTACATCCACAGTTTCAGTTACCTGAAAAAAGCGTCCTAACGGTTTCATTACAAAGTCAATTCCACCATCGTTCGCATTTGTACGCCCCGTTTTGAAAAGCCTCAAATTTTCCTCCTGAATTTTGTCAATCTCAAACCCCCAATAAATGTGCTGATTGTGATAGTAGTATTTTAATATGCTATAACTTACTATTTCAAATACTCTGGCATCTGTAGTTGGTTCTACCAAACTGGCTATAAAGTTAATCAATCCTTTCTTTTTTAACTTTTGGGCGCCTTCACAAAATTGAATAAATTTTTCGAAGGCGCTTTTCTTGGCTTTAACATAAGTATCGACAATCTGGATTATTGTTTTCGCCAGATTGTACTCTTTTGCATCAACTTTAATTTTTAGTAAATTTTCATTAAACCAATATCTGTTTGTCTCGGGATTCCTGAGAATTGGAATATAATCACAGGTTGGAAAATATTTCTTAAATTCTTCATTCATCCTATGATTCAAAGCATGGTTCTGAAGCTTTTGCCCAAATGGTAATTCACGTTGCCTCTTGAAAAGGTTTGTAAAAACTGCACCTTCATACTCTGCGTATTTCCCAGTTTTGTGAAAATCTTTTGAGATATAGTCTTCAACTAATACATATATGGCGTACAAATTGGCGAAACTACCTCGTGATTTTGAGCCTTTATTTGCAGATTTTGTCTTTATGTTAAGATACTGAACAATCTGGCTTTCAGAAAACACTCTATCGGAAAACTCACCAAAATCCTTTTTCAATATCTTTTTGATTTTCTTAGTAAACTCGTGCTCCATTCTATCCCTCTGAGAAATTTAATATTGTCTGTCTTTTATCTTTAGAAAGTTCGAATGACCGCCGTTCCTTTTGTAAAGGTTCCCCTTTGTACTCCGAGGCTATTTTAAGTCTCCGCAATCCTATCTTCACATATTCTTCTTGTATTTCTATTCCAATTGATTTTCTCTTGAGCTGCTTTGCGACATATGAGGTTGTAAACGTCCCAGAAAGAGGATCGAGAACAACATCACCTTCGTTACTACTCGCTTTAACAATTTTTTCTAACAATGCTATCGGCTTTTGGGTGGGATGATTTTCGTATTCATTCATACGATACCTTACCCTTGGAATTTCCCATACGTTACCAGGAACTTTTTTGGAATTATATACTGTTGGTATAGGCTTTCGATAGTCAATTAGTTTTCTTACAGCTCCTGTTTTTGCTTCTACAAGAATATCTTCTGAATTGAAAATGTAGTTATTTTTATCTTTAACACAAAAAAGGATAGGTTCGTATAGAGAACCATAATACTTTTTGGCTTGAACACCTGAGCTATCGTAGTACCACACAATTCGTGAAAGTATTGTCAGGTGTTTTC
Organism: uncultured Pirellulales bacterium; assembly: GCA_964405375.1. Classification (GTDB taxonomy): domain Bacteria; phylum Planctomycetota; class Phycisphaerae; order Sedimentisphaerales; family Anaerobacaceae; genus CAYONQ01. The sequence goes on along the minus strand of CAYONQ010000044.1, from coordinate 17,437 downwards.
GTAAATAAATATCAAAATATGGCATATTTTGAGTTGATGTCATTACATAAAAGCTGCCGTTAGATTTGAGCTTTTTGATACATAAATCAAGCCACTGGTAACTCCATTCAAGGTAATCTTTATCTGATTCCCATTTATCTTTTGTGCCGTTAAAATTCTTGCCGATATTATATGGAGGGTCAGCAAATATCAAATCAATGGAGCTGTCTTGTATTTCATCAGAAAGTACATCAATCGCGTCACCCCATATTATTGTGTGGTTGTGCTTTTCAAATGTTTTTATCTTTTCATTCCTCTATGTAGAAGCTCTTTATGTCTATATTTTTTCGTGAAATCTGTGGCTAAAACACTACTTCCTTACTGTCAAACACCGGCCCATCCTCACAGCATAACTTATAAACTGTTTCATTCGAACCTTCAACTTTACATTCCACCGCACAGCTCTGACATACCCCAATCCCGCAGGCCATCATCCGTTCCATACAGACTTGGCAGTCGATATTTCGCTCTTTCGCAATTTTAGCCACCTTCGCCAACATCGCCTCAGGTCCGCAGCTATAGATAATTATCTCTCGACTCGGCGGCTTATGATTTTCGAGCCATTCGAGCAAACAGTCTGTAACAGGCCCGGCAAACCCCGCCGACCCATCGTCCGTCGCCACCGACGATTTTACGCCATACTTGGCAAACTCCGCCAACGAAAACCCTAATTGTTGTGAAATCTCATCCAGCCGTCTCTCAAATGGCAGGTCAAATTTGCTCTTGGCACCGGCAAAAACTATGGCCTCGATATCCTCGTGGTTGACAGAGAGAAACTTGGCAAGATACTGCAAAGGCCCTGCACCCATCCCGCCAGCCACCAGCACCGCCCACTTCCTGTCCACCGGCATCCGGAAACCATTGCCCAACGGGCCAATAACACTAATCGTATCACCCGCCGCCAAAGTCGTCATCCGCAAGCTCGCAGGCCCGACAACACAGTAAAGAATCTCGACCGAGGTCTTATTTCCTTTGCTATTAACATCGCAGAAACTAAACGGCCGCCGCAGCAGTATCTTACGCCTCGCCGAATCAGCTAATTCTTCCGGTATCTTCTCTGCTGTCGGCAGACCGGCTCCACAAAGGTCAAGCTCGGCAAACTGCCCCGGCCTGGCCCCGGCAAATGCCTCTGCTGCGGCGCCTTCGAAGTCCAGGCCCAGCCGGTAGAACCGCTCGCCAATTCGCCTGTTGGCACTCACAACAGCCCTGAATATCCCCTTACTTGCCACCGAACAACCTTCTCCCATTTATTTTATTTCTATAATTTCCGTCCCACCCCGGCACCTGACCGGATAAATCTCACAGTCCAGAGAAAATCTATCCCTGTAGGCCTCATACACCTTCTGGCTTATTCTTTCAGCCGCATCACTCCTGACTAATGCTACAACCGACCCGCCGAACCCGCCGCCGCTGATTCTCCCACCGTATGCCTCATCACATTGGGAGATTTGCTCAGCCAGAAAATCCGTCTCCTCGCACGATATCTCGTATAAATCTCTCGCCGAGCAGTGGCTCTGCCACATCAGCTTGCCGAATTCAGCCATATCGTTTTGCCCCAGCGCCTCAGCCGCAGCCAGGACCCGCGTATTCTCGCCTATTATATAACTGGCACGCGAAAATAGCAATGCGCCTAACTGCTCTTTCGATGAGTTCAGCATAGACTCGTTTACATCGCGTAATGTTTTGATATGAGGCCACTTTTTACTCAGCACGCTGCAGGCCTGCTCGCACTGCTCACGACGCTTACCGTACTGCCCTCCGCCAACTTCGTGCTTAACCATACTATTGAAAATCATTATACGGCAGTTGTTGCTGTCGAAGGGCAGATGCCTGACACCCAAGTCCCGGCAGTCCAACAAAACGGCCTTGTCATTCGCACCTGCGATAGAAGCGATTTGGTCCATTATCCCGCACGGGCTGTTTACATAGCGGTTCTCCGCTTCCTGGCATATTTGAGCAAGCCGTATCGGCCCAGGCTCGTATTCGCTCTGCGAGATATGTATCATCGCTTTTGCCAACGATATTTCCAGGGCCGCCGAGCTGCCTAAACCCGCACCCACGGGTATATCGCTGGCAATGTATAGATTCGCACCTTTTACAGCCAAACCCTCACTTAACAGCAACGCCGCCACCCCTCTGCCGTAATTGGCCCATTTGCAATCCTCGACAGCCCCTAAGTCACTTGATAGCTCAAATTCGTGTCTCTCTTTAGCCAGTTCTGAATAAAGGCAGATTTTATTATCTGTTCGCCTTGACGTCGCTACCAGGCAGCACTTCTCTATCGCAGCGGCGATTACAAAGCCCTCATTATAATCCGTATGCCCGCCGATTAGCTCAACTCTACCGCCGGCACGACTGATAAAGATAGGCCTCTGCCCGCCGTAAACGTCTGAAAAATTCCCCGATACTTCTTTAATCAGAGTATTGTAACCGTCACTCATTCAAACCCTTTTATTTATTTGTTGTATCTTTTACCTTTGCTCACCAGAAAATTATATACAGCGCCGCCGTTGCCGCCACCACAATGGCGCCCCATATCTTAATCACCCGGCTGCTTCTCATATCAATGTCTTTATTAACAGGCAGTTTCTTCGGCTCTTTCAGAGGTTTAACGACCGTTACGATTGCCATATATAGAATCAAAACGCAAAACGTAATAAACATATGATGCAAAAATGCCACGTTGGGCATAACCCACAAACACAGGCCATACACCGGAATTCCTAATAGCATCGCTCCTGTAGCAGCCGCCGGCGGCGCCAGCGGCACTATCATCCCGAAGAGAAACGCCGCCACGATACCGGGCGAGATAAAACCCCATATCATCTGGATATACTTGAACACACTGCCGAACCTGGCAATGGCCGGCGCCCAGAGACACCCGATTACTACGAACGCCCCCGTAGCGATTCTTCCTATCGTAACGAGTTTACGGGAGCTTGCCTCTCTGTTCAGATAGCGTTTATAGAGGTCTATTGTAAAAATTGTCGAAGCGGAGTTGAGCATCGAATCCAGCGAGCTCATAACCGCCCCGAACAGCGCCGCAAACATTATCCCTCGAAGGCCCGCAGGTAAAATATTTTTTATCATATACGGATACGCCTGGTCCGCTTCCGGAATCGAGTCCCCATAAAGCTGTAGCGCCATTATCCCCGGGAACACCACAATAAAGGGAATCAACAGCTTCATACAGGCCCCTAATAGTATGCCTTTTTGGCCTTCCAACAAGCTCTTGGCCCCTAATGTCCTTTGGGTTATGAACTGGTTCAACCCCCAGTAGAAGATATTTGGAATCCACAGGCCCCCGACAAAGACCGCCACCCACGGCATCTCTGGGTGGTTCCACGGAAGAACCGTATGAAGCTTGTCACCGGACATATTCAGAAATTCACCCACACCTCCGATTTCCCGGAAACCTAAGAACGTCACCAATAGTCCCCCGCCAAGTAGCGCTGTCCCCTGAATCAAGTCCGACCAGACGACCGCCTTCAGTCCGCCGTATATTGTATATGCACCCGCCAGAATACCAATCAGCCAGACCCCTTTTACAAGGTTAATATCAAATATGGATTTCAGCGCCAGTGCCCCAGAGTAAAGCACCGACGCCAACGCTACAAAAACGTATGCAACCATCATAAATAACGCCATCACGCTTCGTGCCGTCAGGTTGTAACGGTACTCTAAGTACTCCGGCATTGTAAATATCCCGCTGCGTAAAAAACGCGGCAGAAAAAATAACGCTACTATCACTAACGTAACCGCCGCTATCCACTCATAGCTTGCTATCGCAAGCCCGATGTCGTAGCCCCTTCCCGCCATCCCGACGAAATGTTCCGTCGATATGTTCGAGGCAATAAGCGAAAAACCTATCAGATACCACGATAGGTTCCTGCCTGCTAAGAAGTAATCTTCGCTTGTCTCTTCCTTCCGTGACGCATATAAACTTACCCCAATCACAAACGCAATAAACCCCACAAACACGGTAAGGTCGAGTCCGCTCAGCTCCATAATACACGCATCCTTCTTTTCACTATCTTATGCTCTGTTGAAATGCTTCGCTGTCATTCTGAGCGCAGCGAAGAATCTCGTTGTTTTCGAGCTATAGAGAGATTCTTCACTTTGCTGCGCTTCGTTCAGAATGACAATTTTTACATGTTTTCAACAGAACAACTATCTTACCGAATCGCCCGCAATTATATCTCACCTCCCACCAGTCGCAAGGAGATACTCGACCCACCGGCCTTGTCTCCTGTCTTTCGTCGTTCAGAATTTTTTGTTCGCTACCTGTCCTCCGTAAGGAGTCCCTAGGACTGCCTGTCCCATAGGCAAGCAACGCCGAAGGATTTGGTGTTCCTTGCGGCTATCCGGATTTTCTGTTTTGTCAGGCGAAATTATTATTTGACAAAAAAGCATTTTTATAGCACACTACTGGTTCGAAGTAACCGAATTATCTATGGCTTTTTGGGAGGATAAAGGACTATGAAATGCCCGGCCTGTTCAAATCAACTGCAGCAGATGACTGTAGGTGGTATTACGGTCGATATATGCAGGGGCGGTTGTGGAGGTGTTTGGTTTGATAATTTTGAGCTCAAAAAATTCGATGAGCCGCATGAATCCGAAGGCGAGCAGCTTTTGGAAGTAGAGCAGGATAAAACTGTGGTTCTCGACCGCACGAAGAGGCTTAAGTGCCCTAAATGCGATGACATCGTGATGATGAGGCACTTCTTCAGCGTAAAGAAGGAAGTTGAAGTCGATGAGTGTCCGGGTTGCGGCGGCTTCTGGCTGGACGCTGGCGAGCTCCGCACAGTACGAACCTTATTCGATACCGAGCAGGAAAGACACCAGGCCGCTGAAAAGTATTTTTCAGAGGTCTTTGGTGATGAACTCGCTGCAATGGAAGCCGAAACTGAGGAAAAACTTAGGAAGGCCAGGAAAATCTCGAATATGTTCCGCTTCATTTGCCCCAGCTATTATATCCCCGGAAAACAAAACTGGGGCGCCTTTTAGTTTTTTGGGCTGCCATATGCAAAATAGGACGAATCTCTTAAACATTTTAGATTAAGGAGAGCATATACAATGAAATCGTTTCACTGTAGATGGGCTTTATCACTTCTGGGCTTGATAATTATGCTTTGTTGTTCCTGCCAGACAGAGCAGGTGGCGGTCACCCCGGCCGGCAAACCTGTTGTTTCCAAACCGCAGCCGCCGACGGAACCGCCGGCGCCACCGCCGGCCGTCAAAGCTGTTGTTTCCAAACCGCAGCCGCCGACGGAACCGCCGGCGCCACCGCCGGCCGTCAAAGCTGTTGAACCGCCGGCAAATGTCATTGCGGAAATAAGCGATTACGTCGTCACAAAAAAAGAGTTTAACAGAAAACTGATAAGCGAGCTTCGTGGCGGACGAGGAGAATTCAGCACAAAGGCAGAGCCGGTCGACCCCGAAACGGTCCTTATGGAGTTGATAGCGGAAAAAGCAGTGCTGATGGATGCCCGCGAGAAGAACTATCTGGAAGACGAAAAGGTGCAGGCATCGCTTAAGGATTTTAAGCAGGAAAACCTCACAGCGTTATTGTTGTGGGAACACGTCCGGGGAAAGGTAGCGGTAACGGATGCGGAAGTGGACGAAAAGATAAAAGCCGACCCCAAGCTCAACAGGGCACGCGCTGATATGGCGATAAAAAGAGCGAAGTCTATCGACCTTATAAATCAGCTCTACAGTCAGATATGTGAAAAGTTTCACGTTAAAAAGTTAAGCGAAAATTTCCCAACAGTAGCCGAAATTCACCAACGGCTGCTGCTGCATCCCAAAAAACC
>CAYONQ010000044.1:0-11575 GCA_964405375.1 uncultured Pirellulales bacterium | reverse complement strand
TGACCCCCGAAGAAAAAAATCTCGTTCTGGTCTCGTATGATGGTGGGGGGGTGACATTGCAGGACTGGTTTAAGGTTTTGTGTAATTTTTCTCCGCCGTCCCGCCCCAAGGATTTGGATACCACCAAAGGCGTTGAACGGTTGGTGGATATGGCTATGAGGGGACCGCTTTTTACCGCCGAGGCCCTCTCACGCGGACTGCAGAACAATAAAGATTACCAGCAAAAGCTCAGAGAGCGGGAAGACTTGCTTCTTTTTAATATGGCCCTGGCGAAAAAAACCGAAGGCATTGAGCAGCTTCAAACGGAAACCGAGATTCTTGACTACTTCAATAAGAACAAGCAGGCATTCAGAACACCCGACAAGCTAAAGATTGACCAGATTTGGTGTCAGGACCTCGAAACAGCCCGCAAGGCAAAGGCCGAACTCGACAGCAACCCCGATTTCGAGCCGGTTAAACAAAAATACTCTTTGGAAGCGGACGAGGGACCGTTTGTTACTGTGCTGGAAGGGGAGGGGATATTCTTTGAGGACCTATGGAACAGCGAGCTGAACGAGATAGTAGGTCCAATAAAGGGCTTTCACAGTGACAGGGTCCTGTGGCGCATCGTTAAAATATTGGAAAAAAGGCCGGGCCAGCCCCAGGAATACTCCAAAAATTTGGAAGGCAACATCAAAAGTAAGGCCTATCAAGAGCAGAGAGAGGCAATCCTCACCGAGTACAGAAAAGAGCTGCTGGAGAAATATCCGTACCGAATTTACCACGACAGAATCCCCGACCCCTTGGACATACAGTAAGAGCCTGTTGCTCTGTTGAAATGCTTCGCTGTCATTCTGAGCGCAGCGAAGAATCCCGTAAACGCTGAAGCCCCACGGCACACACTGCGGGGCACACCCCCGCCGCTTAAAAATTTATCGGACTGACACTCTAATTTCACCCGCCCCAACCTGACAAACAAGCGCAAAAGCCGATAAAGCCGTTCGGTGAGTTGACCGATATGAATTTGATAACATCAGAAATGATATGACGTTAGCGTATCTTTTGGAAGAACTGACGATGCCAAACAGCAAGGCCTTTTCGTTGATTGAGCTGATGGTCGTAATTCTGATTGTCAGTGTCCTGACTGCGGTAACCATCTCCATTTTGCGGGGCCGGGTCGATACCGCAAAGTGGTCCGAGGCAAACGCATCAGCCGGCTCTATCAAACTGGCCATCCGCGCATACATCGCCGAGAAGGGCGAGAACTTCGACTTCACCACCCTCGTGGACACGCTTGACAACTGTGGCACGACATTGGACTTCGCCACCACAGCCCTTGATGGCTCTTATTTCAACCAGCAGGACTACGCTATTCTCGCCGTCGACGGCGTCGCCGGCACCTGTGTAATTGAGGTTACCTCTACTCATCCTCAAGGTCCCCCCGGCACCGGAACATTAGCCGCAAACGGCAGATGGTCCGTAGCCCCATAAACCTCAAATGTCATTCCGAGCCCCCGTTCTTGCTTTCGCAAGAAAGCACGGGGGCGAAGAATCTCAAAATTGTTTAGATAATATGTAGGCCATCCATCAAACAGTTATAATTTGTGAATCCAACAAAGCGCAAATATTAACCCTATTTGAAAGGATGACCTATGACAAGAATCGTATCAAACAAACAAAACTGATTCAATAAAATTAACCTTACAAAAGATGATGAAGTCTATGTCGGCATCGATGTCCACAAAAAATCCCATGCCGTCGCAGTCTGGCTCAACAATGCCCCCGCCGTCGATTTCGTTACCCCCGCCGACAACCAAGCGGTTCTATCGATGCTCAATAAATTGCGTATCGCCAGAACGGAACGATTTACTCGAATCTGCTTAATGTGTTGAACGCTAATTTCTGCTTGACCCCCTTATCTGTGCTGCTTAAACTTACTTAAGATGGATAAGCGAATCATAGTAAATGCGGATGACTTCGGCTATAGCGATGGAGTAAATAAGGCCGTGGCCCAGGCCCATACCAAAGGTGTGCTGACCAGCGCTACGGTTATGGCCAATATGCCGGCTGCCAGGCAGGCCGTCGAGATAGCCAAGAAATTACCCGGCCTTGGTGTGGGAGTTCATCTTAATCTGTTTGAAGGTCTGCCCATATCGAAGGAAACGTGCGTCGAGTGTCTGTTAGGTGCCGATGGTCAATTTGCCTGTTCACCTTTAAAACTGTCGGTTTTATCCATAGGCAGGCATAAAGTTAGAAGTGCTATAAGAGCTGAGCTTGCTGCTCAACTCCAATGGGTTATCGATAACGGTTTGAGGCCGACTCACATGGATTCGCACAAACACATTCACAGCTTTCCGGCCATATATCCGATAGTATGCGAGTTGGCCAACCGGTTCGGGATAGGTGCGATACGCTTTACCTTCGAGCCAAAGAAGGTCTCGGCGATGCCGTGGCCATTGCCGAGCGAGGGCGGCAGAAAAAGGGCGAGCGGAGTCCGGATTATGGCCACGATAAACCGAATGCAAAATCCGCACTTTCTGAAGACCGGGGTGCTTCTCGGTATAGCACACACAGGTAAAATAGACGTGAACTTTTTCAGGGCAGTCAGCTTATATAGTCCTGCAGCAATTGCAGAAGTGATGACGCATCCGGGGCTGCCGGAAGGGCTGGATGTAAGCAGGACAAGGCTGGTGCACCAAAGAAAGGTCGAGCTTGAAGCCCTGTGCAGCGAGAGAACAAAGAAGTATTTCAAGGATGCTGGAATAAAATTAGTGCATTATGGACAATTACAGCCAAATTAATATCGATTGCTCGGTGGTGGTTCCGCTTTACAACGAGGCAGAGGTAATCAGCGAGCTTTACGAGCGACTGACCCGGACGATGAGCAAAACCGGTCTGAACTATGAGCTTGTTTTTGTTGATGACGGCAGCAGCGATAATACATTGAATTTGCTGAAGGACATTGCTGGTAGAGATGGTAAGGTTGCAGTTGTCGAGCTTAGACGCAATTTTGGCCAGACCGCCGCTCTCGCTGCCGGTTTTGACGTTGCAGCAGGGCAGGTGATAGTATCGATGGACGGCGACCTGCAGCACAGTCCCGAAGAGATACCCGCCTTCCTTGAAAAAATTGGGGCAGGTTACGATGTCGTCAGCGGCTGGCGCAAACACCGAACAGACAACCTGATAATGAGGAAAATTCCCTCAAGAGCAGCCAACTGGCTCGCCTCGAAAATCAGCGGTGTTGAGATTCACGACTTCGGCACGACGTTTAAAGCATACCGGCGGGAAGTAATTGAGGATTTGAAGCTCTATGGAGAGATGCACAGATTTATTCCGGCACTACTGTCACGCAGCGGCGCTAAAATCATTGAGATACCTATAAAGAACATCGTCCGCCCTTCAGGCTCCAGCAGCTACGGCATCTCCCGAACGTTTAGAGTTTCTTTCGATTTGATAACGCTCAGATTCCTGCTCGGATACATCACAAGGCCGCTGCATTTTTTCGGCAGGGCGGCTGCGTATTGTATCCTGACAGCTCTGTTTATGAGCGCTTATATATTGTACGACAAGTTTGTATATAACGTCCCGATTATGGTTGCACATGGTCCCCTGGCCGGGCTGGCAGCGGTGCTTTTGCTGGTCGGATTAATCTTTGTCGCTATGGGACTGATAGGTGAAATGATAAGCAGAGTCTATTTCGAAGCAACAAATAGAAAAATATACTCGGTGCGCAGAGTGCATCGCAGAGAAAATCCGACATAAGGAAGAGAATGAAAAAGAAACAACAATCCTGGCGTGGACCTACAGCTATTCTGCTGGTTGTGGCGGCAGCGATATTTTTGAACAAGCATTTTCATATCGATGATTTTTGTGTTATTGAACCGGGTGTGCTATATGCCAGCGGCCAGCCCAGAAGAATGGATTATACTCGCTTGCTTTATAATTATCATATTGCTACAATAGTAAATGTACGCTCCGCATCAGAACACAGGGAAAGAAACTGGTATAATGAAGAAATTATATGGACCAGAAACAACAGTGTTAATTATATCGAGATACCCATTGAAAAAACCAATTACTTCCCCAATAAAAGGATTCAGGAACAATTTTCTGTTATAATGGCCGATAAGAACAATCTTCCTGTGCTTGTGCACGGCAGCGGTGATGACGAAAGGGTCGCCATGCTGACAGCGGTATGGCTTAGAAAAAGTCAAGGATGCGGTCCCGAAGAAACCGCCAAAGCCGTTCGCAAAATTATTGACGACCGGGAACTAACCAAAGAGGAAAAGGAATTTATTCGCCTTCCGCCAAATTAGGCCTGCTGGAAGAAGTGCTGTTACTGCCGTTGTTGATAACCGGTGCCGATTTGTGGAAAAGCGCACCTGCCATATATTTTTGACCGGAGAGTTCAGCTTTTTCTTTGTAGAATACTTTTCTGAAACGCCTATCCTGCAGCAGTTTTTCAAGGTGGCTGCAGGTTGCAATAATCCAATCACTGTCTTCATAATGTTTGTATAGTGTGGATACGTCCTCAATCACAGGTATAACCTTACCGAAATAGTGCACCGACCTTTTAGATACAGAGTTGAAAGCAACCAGCTTATCTAATGGCGGAACTATTTCGGAAATTCTTTTGGAAAAATCCCGGGAACTCCGATTATGATCTATAAGAACCGAAAAGCTGGTGTAAAAGACCATAAAACAGACAGCGATACCAGCGAAGACTGCTGCGCATGCATAACCAGGCCGTCCTTTGACAAATAGCAAACCAACGATTGAAGTTAGAGTTACAATCAGCGTGGTAAGGATGATTGTGCTGATAAGAAATTGGGGGTGGATGACAGCCACAAAAATTGAGCCCCCTATTGCAGCTATAATTATGACCAGGATGTGGTATCGCAGGACGGCTTTTGCAAATCCGTGCGTATATGCCTTTCGTACAAAGACCATATCGTTCAACAGGATACCGATTAACATAGCCATCGACGGCATCAAAGGCAGGATGTAGTGTTGGCGTTTGCCGCCGCAGATAGTAATGACGGCCAGGTCAATGACAAACCAGAACCACAGAAATCGCATTATTGGTTGCCTGTCTTTCCACACATTATAAAAGGGAGCTACCAGAGCCATCGGTAAGAAGGCAGACCAAGGCAGAATAAATTGAAACATTATATAAAGATAATAATAGAACGGTTTGTGGCCACTGGCATATTCCCCCACAAAGCGGTCGATGAACTGTGCTTTCCATATGCCCAGGTTCCAGTCCACTTTATAACCGACAGCTAACGGCCACGGTAAGACGATAGCCAGAAAAATAACCATCCCTATGACGGGCAGCAGTTTCGGCACCTTCTTCCATCGTCGAAACACGGCTATGTAGAAAAATAGAGGAGCCAAAACCAGCGGCAGTGGAGCCGGGCCTTTGGCAAGATTCGCCAGTCCGAAACTTACCCAAAAAACAAGAGCAAATACTACTTGTCTGTTTCTGCTCCTTTCGGTAATTGCAGAGTAGAAACTTAATAAACACAGCATGATAAAAAACGTAAGCGGCATCTCCGGTTGGGCGTTATGTGAATAGCGTATGTAGCCTAAGGATGTCACCCAAATCGATGCAGAAAGTGCCGCTATTTTAAATGAGGACCATCGATTTACGAAGTACAAAATAGCCGTCGCCGATAAAACTGCAAGGATGGCATTGGGCATTCGGGCGGCAAATTCGTCGACGCTGCCGGTAAGTTTTGACAGCCCGGCCACAAACCAGTAGGGCAGGGGCGTCTTCTGGAGTCGCGGCTGTCCGTTGCAGGTGGGTAAAATCCATTCACCACTCTGGAGCATCTCCCTTGCAGTGATAGAGACGAGACATTCATGATTGGAAAGCGTGGTTTGGGAAAGCCTCCAGAATGCATTTGCACTGGAAAGTATAAGGACGCCACATACGATAGTGATTTTTTTGTATCTTTTTGTTTCATCGTTATGTTCTAACTGGCGGGTCATACACCTAATCTTAATCCTCGATTTTTTCGATTATAGTTTTTATGGACTTTTTAGGGTGCGTATAAATCAGATGGATGTTCCGCAGATATATGAGCGTATTCAGAGAAAAACCCAGTATGAAAATGGGGTTCTTTATGTGGATAGAATAGCCGAGCAGGATAAAACTTCCTACCAGTGATATAAACCAGAAGGCCGTGGGCACGTGAGACCTTTTTTTGTATTCGCTGGCTACCCATTGAAGGACAAAGCGTCCGCCGAATATCAGCTGTCCCACGAGGGCTATCGTCGCCCAGACGGGGTCCTTTACTATTTGCTCTGTTACCGCAGTTTTGACAAATTCGATTATTGAACCAACCATATCTTTTCTCCAATTTTTGTTAAATGCCTGTTACATTATAAACCAATATCTGGTAAAATTAAAGGATAAGCCAATAAAAATCGGAGCGCTGTTGTGTCGGCGGTTTTTTATAAAGTATTTTATACCCTCTATTTCAGAGAGGTCGTCCATGGAAGGGTTATGTAACACTTTTAAAAGAGAGGGGCAACTAGTAGTCCGTCCAAGCTAAATTGTTGGGTATAGTTTTCTCAGTTTCATTCGGGCATCAGCTGTAGTGAATTGCCAGTCTATGCCTGTTTTGTTTTCATTTCTTGAATGCTCCCAAGCTACAATAGCTATTGTCAATTGTTCAATGCTTTCAGCGGCAGGTGGTCGATCGAAGATACTTTCAAAAATACCAAACAGTTGCTCGGCGGCCAACAGATTCAGTGCTTCAAGCGTCAGGGGCCCGAACGAGCGGCAGCGATGAGCTTTGGTCTTTATTCGATGATATGGCTGTGGTATCTGCAAAGCAAACAGGCCAGGGCAAAGATTCGCTATTTGCCATGGTACCGCAAAACAGCTCCAAGCTTCGCGAACGCTTTGGCTGCTTTGCGAATGACACTTTGGAAGGACAGAATAAATTGTATGTTCGATAGCCATATCGCTTTTGAAAAAATTCCAATAATAGCTGTTAACGCATTAGCCTATGCAGCATAAAATATTAAAAAGTGCGAAAGTTAAGGATATTCGATATTCGAATTTATTCTCTCTTTTTCCCATTTTTTCTCATTTTTTTGCAATTTTTTGCAAAAACGTACCTATTTTTCTCTATTTTTCGCATTTTTTCTCTATTTTTCTTCATTTTTCCCCATTTTCTTCCTTGCTCATCTCGCCCAAACCACCCAAACCAACCCCTCCATTGAACTGGAATAGTGCCATCTTTTTTCCTGTTTCGCCGGGGAAAACTCAAGCATCTAATGCGAACTCCCACCCAATTATTATTGGACAAAGGCACAGCACCCGGCACCTTTATTTTTATTAAAACCCGGCTATTAACCCAAAATACAGGATTTTTTGGGAAAATTTGAAGCTATACTCGTTTTCAATCGATAGTAGTTATAGAAACGGTGCGCTCTAATCGGATATGGAGATGGACTGATGCGGATTCGTTACGCGGTTTCCACAATGGTATTCTGGGGACGCGAGAACAACCTGTCCTTCGAGCAGGAATGCCAATTCCTTAAGTCACAGGGCTTTGGCGTAGAACTATGGCCAAACATAAAAGGCCAGGATGAGTGCCGTTACGACAGGCGCAATTGGTCCCGGCTGGTCGAGGCCACCAACGATATGCTGGTGGCGATGCGTTCCCGCAACGATGTCCCTACATTAGAGCAATGGAATGAGCAGATTGAGTGTGCCAAGCTGCTTGGCGCAAATATTGTAACCGATTTGCGAAGTTTCGGTATTCCCAACGACAGCAATGCCAACGGCAGCAATGCCAACGGCAGCAATGCCAATGGCTGGGATTTTGCCGCCGAGGTGGCCAAATTAGCTGAAATTAATAAAGTCAGGTTGTGCCTCGAAACCGGCAGATTATCAATATTGAAGGAGGTTGGTGAAAAATTTAAGTCCATCCTGTACTGTCTCGATACCGGCTATGCCAATCTGGACCCTCAATTTACCTTCAGGCAATATGTGGATGAGTTGGCTGGTAGGACAGCTCACCTGCATCTCACCGACAATTACGGGCAGGCCGACGACCATGAGCCGCCCGGTTTGCGAGGCGGTGTGCCCCGTGAAAACTGGGATTATCTGCTAAATACTTTGGCTAAGCAGGACAATGACATAATCGGCTCATTTGAGATGTGCCCTTGTATGCCGGCTGTGATGATACGGCAGGGGTGTGAGTTTTTGTTTGACGAATTGAAATGGCCGAACCGACCTCAAAAACAGCCCGGCTACGCCGACATCACCTATAATCCCGCCTAACACAACCACAATGTTACGGTTTTCAGTGGTCAGGCCAGTATCCGAAGAAGCCGAAGCAAAAATGGTTTTTAAAAGTCCGGAATTTTTTTAAAAACACTGATTTTTGGGGGTTATTTTAAAGGGGGATGTGGGTTTTTTGGGGTAAAAATGAGGGTTGGGGCGTTAGGTTGCAAGGTCTGGGCAAAATAGGTAAGGAAAAAAGTGAGAAAAAGTGAGAAAAAGTGAGAAAAAATGCAAAAAATGGTGAAAAAATTGCGAAATTTTGCAAAAAATTGCAAAAAATAGAGAAGAAATGAGAAAAAATGCGACGGATTTTAACCGCCGAGATCACTGAGAACGCGCCAAACCAAGTTCATGCTAATAAATTTTTATGCCGCACCTGTAGTGAGCACGTAAAGACATTATAGTCTCCAAGCATCTGGCTTTCATAATTTCTAAATTATTCGCCTCTTAGAGTGCGATCACCCCTTTCAGAAACTCCACGGATTCGCTCTCGTTAATCGCTGACACCGGTTTGATTATGAGGTCGTTGATCGTCTTGCCCTCAAACTGTGACACCCCACGTGAGTTTCGGCCAGACCAATGACGAAGCAGAATGGTGGAGCGAAGCAGATCTCGCTGAAACATTGAGATGAGTGCAGTGTTGACGATCCTCCCAGGATCAATGCCGACAAAGTAAAACATGAAAACAGACCTATTCCCGGTAAGAAACTCAAGCATTTTGTCGAGGTTGTATGCTTTGGGATTTGAGCTCAGGATCATGATCTTCGTCTTCACATCCGTTTCGGTATCGAAGGCATCGAAACGTCTTTGGTAGTCCCCCAGCATGTTGTCTGTCTTGAACTGGGGGATGCCTCTGTTTCCGGCTTTCAAGGCGGAGACGAGTTCCTGCCGCAACGATTCATCTTCTCCAGCAATGAGATACTCAATAATGCGACCGCGAACATTGACGTTCTCTATGAGTGCCGCCAGCAGAATCTCCGTCTTGAACTTCTTGACCTGCATATCCAGCTCTGCCTTGAGAACGCCAGACTCCTCGGAGGCAACAAAGCGCATGGCTCGTTTGGGAGCGGCAAGAATTGCGATCGATGCCGTGTCGCTAACACGATACTTTGTTCCCGATGGGGAAATGTTGGTCGTCGCCTCCACAAGGCGGGGCAGGTTGCCCTCAAATCCGATATCCGCATGAACTGCGTACAGCCGAGCGATGTTTTCAGCAGAGTTACAGATTCCTTCAAACTCCCTGACGATGTCAGATCCGTTGAAGCTCCCCCTGATGTTGTTCTCCCTGAGCTCTTGTGAGCTATGGCTTATCTTCTTGAGGAATGTCGTATTGGCAATCAGACAGTAGTTCTGTGACGGCGTGACGAGGCACACGATGAACGGGCGGTCGTCGTACTTGCGGAGGTTGGATAGGGACAGGACTGTGTTTCCAAAATTGCGACTTACCGAGGAGCTGAAACGCAAGGCGTAGTCGGTGCAGTAGTAGACTGAGCGATCTTTGGTGAGATGGAATGCATCTGCCACGATGCGGGCTAAGCGTGCCTTGTCGTTGATACCGTCATTCCGTTTGATCAATTCCAATAGTCGGTGCAGGGCGTCAGTCATTGAACAGCTCCAAGATGTTGCAGTAGGATGCATTGTTCTCTTTGCGTGGCTTCTGGTCTTTCAAACTATTCCGCTCCCAGAAGAGACCGTCAACATAACCTTGAATGGATGAGTCATATTTTGTGAGCATCAATCGCTTTTCAGCCCAGCAGCAGTATTCCAAATTCATTTCCACACCGCAAAATCGGCGATGTAGTTTTTTGGCTACAACCGCTGTTGTGCCGCTTCCAAGAAAAGGATCGAAAACAAAGTCTCCTTCTTTGGAACTTGCCATAATCAGCTTTGCAATGAGCTTCTCAGGCTTCTGGGTGGGATGGTCTGTGTTCTCCGGCATAGACCAAAACGGTATTGTGATATCAGACCACAAGTTTGAGGGATAAGTCAGGCGGTAATTACCATTCTGAGATTCTTCCCAATCTTTGGGCTTGCCATCATCTGTGCGGTATGGGGCAATAACTCTCCTTTTGATTTTCACTGCATCTACGTTGAAAAAATATTCGCTTCCACATGTGCAAAACCAAATATCCTCTGTATTATTCTTCCAGTTGCTTTTTGCGCCTCTTCCTTTCTCTCTTTCCCATGTTATCCTATTTCGCACCGTGAAATGTTTGTCTAAAACTGGGAATACGAGATTCGATGTTTGCCAGTCACTACAAACATAAATGGAGGCGGTTGGGGTCAAGATTTTCGTAAAGGACACAACAATGTTCTCGAACCACTTCGTATAATCTTCTGCCTGCTTAGACCTGAATACATGGCCGTTGTAATTCTTCGTAAGGTTATATGGTGGATCGACAATCAAAAGGTCGACAAAACCTTGAGGAAAAAACGCGATCGCCTCCGCAAAATCTTGATGAACGATCCGGTTGGTAATTGAGTCTATGCTAGCCATTTGTGAGAGGCGCATGAGCTTCTTTGAGAACTCAGAAATCTCTAGTTCAGAGCATGTCAGCGTTTTGTTTCTTGGTGCTCGCTTTTTCATAGCATAACCATTTCAGTATTTGAAGGTTCGCCTCGTATTAAGTCAGCTTACAGTACCACAGCGACAGTGTTAGACGGAATACTCTTGCCACCGACATTCACTTTATTATAAAGTAGGCCGCCTTAGCGAAAAAGTCAACTGATTTTGACGCAGATTTCACAGTTTGTTTATTGGGGGGGCTCCAAGATGGTTATGTGGTCCTTCTCATTTAATTGAATAATAACTGGTTGCTTTAATTTAAGACCTTTACCAATCGCTATTGCATGTCTCTCTTCCAAGGTTGCGAGGGTATTTGTATAGTCCTTCCCTATATAATTCTCAAGGAATTGTTTGCCTGTATCATCAAATACTCGTAAGGCGAAAATTGTATTGCATTGATTAAGGATACTTTTACTTACATTTGCTGTTCTTTGGGTAATAATTAAGCTACCAAAGCCATATTTGCGACCTTGAAGAATAACTTTTGCAGTACCATTTGTTGCGGTTTTGTCGCCTTCGCTAGCAACTGAATTCCACTCTGGTATCAGAGAATGGGCCTCCTCATAAACAATTAAACATTTTGCTTCTTGTGCCCTACCAGAGACTTTACATATATCCAAAATTATTTCAGAAATAATTCTTGTAATCTCCACTGCAGTTAATTCTCTCATTTGGTCTGACCCCGAATTATGTACCACATACGATTAGAGAATTATCCACGTTTC
>CAYONQ010000043.1:0-21944 GCA_964405375.1 uncultured Pirellulales bacterium | reverse complement strand
GGACAAAAACAAACTTTTACTTCAATTATCTAAAATACTGTGAACGGAAACAAGAATTGTTAGAACAAGTTTCCAAATAAAGGAATATGCGTCGCCGTGGGCCGTTAGAAGTTGACAGCTTACTTCTAACAACGGGGTAAACCGGCGACGGCTAAACAAATTCTGAGCTTCGAGGGATTTGATTTGGAGATTAAGATATGTCGGAAAAGAGATTGGCAGTTGTGACGGGTGCGGCGAGGGGGATAGGGCGGGCGATTGTTCTTGAGCTGCTCAAGCAGGACAGGATTGTTGCGGGGCTGGATATAGACGATGAGCAGTTAGGCGAGCTTGAGAAGGTTGTGAAAGGAACCGGCTCTACGGTTGTAACCAGATGCGTGGATATAACCAATACGGATGAGCTGACCGAGACGCTGGAATCTTTAGCTAACGAATACGGTGGGATAGGGATTTTGGTGAACAATGCGGGTATCACGCGCGACAGGTTGATTCTGCAAATGAGCGATGAGGATTTTGACAATGTTATCAAGGTCAATCTTCGGGCAGCTTTTATTGCGACGCGGATTGTGGCGAGGTCTATGGTGCGGAACAAGTTCGGTCGAATTATCAGCTTAAGCTCGGTATCCGGGATGATAGGTAATGCGGGCCAGAGCAATTATGCGGCCAGCAAGGCGGGCCTTATCGGTATGACCAAGTCGGTGGCCCGCGAGCTTGCGAGAAAGAACGTAACGGCGAATTGTATTGCGCCGGGATTTATTGTTACGGATATGACGGACAAACTGCCGGAGCCGGTCAAAGAGGCGGCAAAACAAATGATACCGCTGCGAAGGTTCGGCAGCGTTGACGACGTGGCCAAGGCGGTCGGGTTTCTTGCGAGCGACGCTGCCGGCTACATTACCGGCCAGGTGCTGTGTGTGGACGGCGGAATGGCGATGTAGAGGGCGGTTTTTGGGTCGTAGAGAAAAAATAAAAAAATATTTGTAGATAAGCGTTTTAGCAGGTAATATACCTGCCTAAATATAAACGGTATGGCTGGTTGTCGTTACAGAGTGTTAGTAAAGATTATGAAATAAATTCCTTTTTTTAGGGAGGAAAAACAAGTGAGTGCTGACGAGATAGATGTTAAGGCAATTGAAAACAAGGTGGTCGAGATAATAAGCGAGCAGATGGGCGTGGAGAAGTCTGAAGTAATAACACGTGAGACGTCATTTATCAACGACCTAAACGCCGACTCATTAGATACGGTCGAACTTGTGATGGAATTCGAGGACGAGTTCGATATGAGTATCCCTGACGAAGAGGCGGAGAAGATCCAGACGGTCGGCGCCGCAATCGATTACATTGTCAAGGCGATGCATTCCAAAGGCAAAGAGTGACAAGCAGTCTAATATGAGTAAGCGACGAGTAGTTATTACGGGCTTAGGCTGCATTAGCGCTTTAGCCGAATCAGCCGACGCCCTTTTTACTGCGCTGTGCGAGGGCAAGAGCGGTATTTCCGCCATAGAGTCTTTCGATATCAGTGCGTACCCTGTGAAGTTCGGCGGCGAGGTAAAAAATTTCGACGTTACGGAATACATCAAGCAGCGTGAAAGCAAACGAATGGACCGCTTCACACAGTTTGCGGTGGCGGCGGCGAGCCAGGCGGTGGACGACAGCGGACTTGATTTTTCGAAAGAAGATGTTTTTCGTGCCGGCGCCATCGTAGGGACAGGTATAGGCGGCATCAAGGAAATCGAGGAACAGCACATACGGCTGTTAAGGGGGGGACCAAAGAAGCTTTCTCCTTTCACTGTTCCCCGTCTTATGAGCAATGCCGCCAGCGGCAATATTGCTATTCGTTACGGTCTGGGTGGGCCGAATTTTTGTGTTATCAGTGCGTGTGCTTCGGGCGGCCATGCGATTGGTGAGGCGTTCTGCAACATTGCTGCCGGTTACAGTGACATCATGATAACCGGCGGCACGGAGGCGGCTCTGACACCGATAGGGCTGGCATCATTCTGTGCGGCGAGGTCGCTGAGCACGCGCAACGATAATCCGCAAGCGGCGTCGCGGCCTTTTGACAGGGACAGGGACGGCTTTGTGCTCTCCGAGGGGGCTGGGATTATCGTTTTAGAAGAATACGAGCGTGCTAAAAAACGCGGTGCAAATATATACGCCGAGCTTCTGGGCTACAGCGCTACCGACGACGGCTATCATATCACTGCGCCTCCGCCGGACGGTGCGGGGGCGGCAAAGGCGATGGAGCTGGCGTTAGTTAATGCGGGGGTCGAGAGGGAGAAGGTCGATTATATAAATGCACACGGGACGGGCACGGAGCTAAACGATATAGCGGAAAGTGCAGCTATCAAGAGTGTCTTCGGTGAGCACGCATATAAATTAGCGGTAAGCTCGACGAAGAGCGGTCTCGGACATCTGCTCGGTGCGAGCGGAGCGGTCGAGCTTATAGTATGCGTTAAGACGATTAACGAATCGGTCATCCCCCCTACTATCAACTTAGAGAACCAGGATGAGCGATGCGATTTAAGGATGGATTATGTGCCGTTAGAGGCCCGGCAGAGGAAGGTCAACGTTGCCTTGAGTAATTCGCTTGGCTTCGGGGGGCATAATGCGTGCCTGGTTGTGGGGAGAATGAGTTAGTAGTTCGTAGTTCATAGTTCGTAGTATTATCATTTCGAGGAAGTGAAAAATCTGGCATCTGGGGGAAATTCAAATATCAATTTCCGGTTTCTCCGGCTTGCTATTTCAAATGTTGGTGGTGAAGCCGGCAAGGGGCAGGAAAAAGTCTTTCGGCTTTCAGTATCTTTTGTTAGAGTATAAGCAATGAATACAATTTGGGCGATTATACTACTGGCTGGGGGATTAGTGATACTGTGGAAGGCGGCGGACTTGCTTGTCAGCGGGGCAGTTTCGCTGGCGGAACGGCTCGGCATCAGCCCACTTGTCATCGGCCTAACAATCGTTGCTATGGGGACGTCTGCGCCGGAGGCGGCGGCAAGTATCGCAGCGGCAGTGCGAGGTATCGGGGACACGGCCATCGGCAACGTTTATGGCTCGAATATCGCTAATCTGGCCCTTGTGGGCGGAGTGTGTGCGCTTATTCGGCCAATAAGAATTCAATTGCTGACACTGCGGCGAGAGATACCGGTGATGCTGGCGGTGATGCTTCTCTTGTGGCCCGTTTTAGGTAATTCATACCTGTCACGTACGGAAGGTATCCTGCTGCTGGTTTTGTTTGCAGGGCTGATACTGCTGACGGTGTATTCGGCACGAAAAGATAAAAGATTGGCCACAGAGGACACAGAGAAAAAAATATCGAACGTCGAACATCGAACGTCGAACGCTGAAAGAGAAAAGAGCGACAGTAACCTAAGGAAGAACGTGCTGTTTGTTGTTATAGGGCTGGTGGGATTAGCGGTGGGTGCGGATATGGCGGTTCGCGGGGCGGTGGTTATCGGTGAACGGGTCGGCTTGAGCAAGGCGGTCATCGGGCTGACCATTATAGCAATCGGGACATCTCTGCCGGAGCTCGCAACGTGCGTGGCGGCTTCCGTCCGCGGTCAGGATGATATTTCGGTGGGCACATTGGTCGGCTCTAATATCTTTAACGCCCTGCTTGCCATCGGCGCAGCGGGATTGGTTCGGCCATTTGCGATAGTGCCGCGATTGGCCGGCGGGGTTGATTACTGGGTTATGGTTATTATAAGCGTCGGGTTCGCTGCGGCGGCGGTAATCGGCAGGCGCACCATCGGGCGAGTCAGTGGGGTGCTATTGGTTTGCGGATATGTTGGATACATGATTTACTTATTAGGGTTCAGCGTATAGAAGAAAACTAAAAACGTAAAGTTAGAAATGCAAAACCATAACATAAAATTCAAAATTAGATTTTGCCACAGAGGGGAAAATGGTGAGTCGATGGGTATCAGAAGAGCAGGGTATCAGGTTGTGGGTATCAGGGGTCAGGATATCAGAAAGAAAATCAAAGATTAAAAATCAAAACGTAAAATTACAAAGCAAAAATCAAAAAGGAATGCTTGATGCTCGTGGTCTGCGGATTTGATTGACTCGTCGAAACTTCTCATTGAGTTAAGACAGGCGGTTGTTAAAATGGTGGGGGGAGAAAAAGTGAAAAGGCAAAAGTAAAAAGGCAAAAGACGAGCAAAAACAATAAGTAAATCGGAGCGGCGGTCTCAATTGATTATTGATGAGTGATAATTTTTTGAGATTGCCACGTCGCTTCGCTCCTCGCAATGACGGTGCGCTGAGAGATTCTTCACTGCTTCGAGTTCGCTGGGGACAAGTTACGCTCAGAATGACGTGGGGAATCGAATATCGAATGTCGAACAAGGAACGCCGAACGGCGAAGTGAGATGCTTCGCTGCGCTCAGGACTCAAAACGACATACAATCTGCGAAGGTGTCGGTGAAGTCGGGTTCGTGTGCAATTTCGATGTATTGAATCTTTTGGGCTAAATTTTTGGCTGATTGCCGCCAATCTCGGCTGACAAGGAGCATCTGCGCGCCGGATGAGGCGGCGTTGCCGACAAAACGAATTCTCTCAGCTGGGATGGCGGGTAAGAGCCGTATGCGCAAAGCACTTTCCCTGCGGATGTAATTGCCGAAGGCGCCGGCTAAAAGGACCTGTTTAATATCATCGTCCTCAAGCCGGAGTTTTCTCTGTAAGAGCAAAATGCCGGTTCGGATGGCGGCCTTTGCAAGCTGGGTCTGGCGTATATCAAGCTGTGTGAGTACGACTTGCTCGGCGAGTAAAAAGGCCGGCTGGTTATCCCGCTGGCATAAGCGAGAGGCAACGGCCTTTGATACGCTGTTTTTCACTGTGTCGGGGTCGACAAATCGCCCTGTTTTATCAATGACACCCAAATCCAGCATTACTGCCACGGCGTCGATGAGGCCTGAGCCGCATATCGAGTGCGGCGGGCAATCGCCTATTACATCGAGGTCTATGTCGCCGTCGTTTACAACGACAGCTTCTATAGCACCTTCGGCGGCCCTGCTGCCGTGGGTTATTCGTGCGCCTTCGAAGGCGGGGCCTGCGGCGCAGCTTGCGGCGTAGAGCTTATCGTCGGCGGCGAGGACAATCTCGCCGTTTGTGCCGATGTCGATTACGAGAGTCGTTTGTTCGGCTGAATTTATATCGACCGCAAGCGCAACGGCGGTAATATCGGAGCCGACGAAGCCGGCTATGTTCTCAACTGTGTGAATGTTACCGGCAGGGTCAATTTGCAGGGACAGTTGTTCGGCGGGCAGGTCGTGGGCGTCGAGGGAGAAGGCGTTGTATGGCGCCTGGCCAAGCTGGGTTACAGGCAATTTAAGGAAGATGTGATTCATAGCTGTATTGCCGACGACGCACATTTCGCATATTCGGCGGGGGTCAAGGGAGGCCTTTTTGCAGAGTTTTGCGGTCAGTTCATTTATGCAGTCAATTATGACTCTGTGCAATTCGGTGAGTTTTTCATCGTTTTGAGCGTAATCAATCCTGCTTATGACGTCGTCGCCGTATTTAGTCTGTGGATTTATATCGGCCTGCGTTGCGATGCAGTGTCCGTTTGCCATATCGATTAGCCTTGCAACGACGGTAGTTGTGCCGATATCGACCGCCAGGCCAAAGGCAGGAGCGGTTATATCGGGCCTCTCTAAAGAAACCTTTGGCTGGATGTCGATGCCGTGTTCGAGGATTTTCTGCTCGAATAGCCGAGATGCGGGGGGAATCGTTACGGTGAGGTCGCCTTGGATACGGTATTGGCAGGCCAAGACCTGCCGGTCGGACGGCTGAAGGATTACAGCACACTTCTTACAGATGCCCTTGCCGCCACAGGTGGAGTTTAGGATTATACCGGCCTGGCCTGCGGCCTCGGCGATGGTGGCGCCGGCGTGAATGGAGATTTGCCTGCCATCCGGCTCGAAGGTTACCTTAAAGTGTCTCATTTTAGCGTATAACCCCGCATCGCGGTGCGGGGTAAACTAATAGCGGATAGCATACAGAAAAAACTATCCGCTCTTTTTGTGCCGTACTTTCCAGCGGGCACGCCTTTTTTTGCTGCCCACTTTGCGTCTCCGTCTCGATTTCGCCATTTATTTCTCCATACAGAGGGAAATCCTGTTCTAAAATACTTTCAAGATGTTAAAGTATATGGTATTATGAAAAAAGGCGAAAGTAAAAAGTAAAAAAATAAGCGAAGAGAAGACCGGCAGCACAGAGAGGATGGTTAAATGGTTAAATGGTTAAATGGTTCTTCTCCTTAATTCCAGTTACGGTGCAAAAATGATTCAGTGTAAAGATTGTGAGTTCTGTGAGATTGGTCCCGATGGCCGAAGGACGTTTAAGTGCGACCCGTTTTCCAATATCAAGGAGCCGGAGTGCCTTGCCAAATGGCAGCTCATCCGTCTTGATATGCTGGTAGCGAGCTATCAGGAGATGCTTAAATGGCAGGGGAAACTGGGACATCTGCAGGACAAACTGTTCAAGTATATGAGGCGAGAAATCGAGGATATGGAAGAATCCGACCAGTGGAAGCTCGACGAGGAAGAAGAAGAACAACAAGAGGGAGAAGACATACGCTGAACGGCGTTAGGTAGAAAGGCTTGCGAAGCAGCAAGTTTAGTCCCCTGTTTCATCGAAGCTGTAACCGCAGGTATCGGCGGTGAGCGATTCTGATTTTGTGCGGGGGTACTTGCGGCAGCTGAGGGGGCGGAAGCGATAGATTTTGCATACAGACAGCCCTTGCTCATCAAAGTCCAAAAATGGGCATCGATTCGGCAGCTTACAGCAGGCACCGCAGCGGACACAGTTACCTTTGCGATTTTTGTCAACCGGCAGGATGCTGGTGGCCGTGCGTTTAAGCTTGGCGGACCAGGTATTTTTCGAGAAAAGCTTCGTTTCAATACCAGCCATAACAATGCAAGATAATAATTTTTTGGGTTTATGCAATAAAACAATCGGAGATGGCGTCTTTATCTATGTAAAAAGCGTTTGAAAATGGCAGAAAGCGATGATTTAGCCCAGGTAATAACCGGCTGTAAGAGAGGGGATGATGAGTGTTTTTCACGGCTGGTCGATGAGTATGCAGGTCGGTGTTACGGCTATTTTTGCCGATTAACGGGCGACAGAAGTGTAAGCGATGATTTGCTCAGCGAGCTATTTGTCAAGTTAGTGGAGAAAATCGGCTCTTACAAGGGCGGGCGATTCGAAAGCTGGCTGTTCAAGGTGGCATCTAATATCTTCCACGACTGGCTAAGGGACAAGCAGCGGCGGCGAAGATTGCTGGAGCTTCAAAAAGATAAGATTGAATCAGAAACGACAGGAACGAAACGGTCCGACAGTGAGAAAGTCGATAATTTGCAGAGGCAGCTTGGCAAACTTGATGCGGATACGAGGGAATTGATAATGCTGCGTTTTTATTCGCAGGTGAGCTTCAAGGAGATGGCAGAGATGCGTTCCGAGCCGATAGGCACCACGCTGTCAAAGCTACATCGGGGACTAAAAAAGCTGCGGGAGCTGATGGAGTAGAAAATTAGAGAATTAGAGAATTAGAGAATTGGTTAATTGGTGAGCGGTGAGAAGCATTGGGTTGTTGGAGAATCAGGAAAAGATATATGAATGGTCGAAACGATGAAAATCTGAAAGAGCTGTTTGAGAAGTTCCTTAACTCCGAACAAGCAGAGCGGGCGGCGGATGATATTCAAAAGGCGGAGCAAATTCTCAGCGACAATCCCGCCCCCCTGCCCGATGATATACTGTTAGCAGATATAAAAACGGAGATTGCAGGGGCTTTGGTGCGTAGCAAGATAAATGTTTTTAGAAGGAGGGTTTACAGGACGGCGGCTGTTGCGGCAGCGGTTATCATTTTAGCGGTTATAAGCGTAAAAGTATTTGAGAAAGGCGGCGATGAGCCACAAAGGGTTATTACCGCCTCAATGATACCGGCAGCAATATGGGAAAGCGGGGATTTTACCGAAGACGATGCGGAGATAGCAATGTTGGCCGCTGAAATCGAACAGATTGAAAGCGAGATGCTGGCTTTGCGATTAGGTGAGGACGGCGGTAACGGCGATATTGCTGTAACGGAACTGGAAATGGAACTGATAGAAACCAATAGTGATTTTTGGAAAGGATAAAGAAATGAAGACGACTTACGGAACGATTTTAGTGTTGACAATGGCGGCAGTTATACTACTTACCGCCCTGCCCTGCCTTGCTGTGGAGAAAGAGGGAGGGGAAAAAGTCTGGCTCGAGGATAAGCCGAAACAGCCGTATAAATGGTTTGAACTGACTGATGAAAAAATCGAGCATATAATGGCCTGGCTGGCAGAAAGCGACCCGGAAAAGGCAAAAGAATTAGCACAGTTGAGAAAGGAAGACCCTGAGAAGTTCAAGGTTGAGCTTAAAAAGGCCAAGCAAGAGAAATACGGGAAGTATGATGAGAAACACTGGGAGGGTCAAAAATTACATTCCAAAAAGGATATGCAAATGGCGGGGGCGGGCGGGCCTGGCGGCGGACGAAGAGAAATGATGAGGGAGCGGGAGCCGATGCACGACAGGCACGCTGAATGTCTCGAATGGCTTGGAAAGAATTACCCCGAAGAAGCGGAAAAGCTGACTAAACTGAAGGATAAAAAGCCGGAACTTTACAGAAAACACCTCAGATACAGGTGCGAGAAATACAGAAAAATCATGGAGGCAGAAGAGGAAAATCCGCAGTTAGCCGGGGTTCTCAAGCAAGACCTGGAACTCAAGATGAAACGGGGTAAGCTGCTCAGGACGATAAGAGCCGAAACGGACGAGAATCAGAAAGAAAAGTTAGTCAAAGAGCTCAAAGAGGTAGTCAGTAACAGATTTGACCTGATAATCAAGCGAAAACAGATGCGCTACGAACAGATGAGCAAAAAGCTTGAGAGACTGAAAAAAGAGGTGGCGAAAAAGAGCGCTGAGATTGAGAAATGGAAAGAGAAGAAGCAGGAGAAGGTAAAAGAGCATCTTGAGGAATTGATGAGTCGAACCGAAGAATTCGACTGGGACTAAATTAGTGAATGGCAGTTCGTATTTGTTTAACGACTAAAGGGCCTTACGGAGGTGTAAGGCCTTTTTTTATAATCCGGTGCGTTTCTGCTCGGCCTCGGTGGCTTTTTTCAGTATCTTTTTTTCTTTGGATGTTAAGCTGTGGATGCCGGATTGGTGGACTTTTTGCAAGATTCGGTCAAGCTCGGCCTGAAGTTTGTGGTGTTCGGCAGCTTTGCTTTGCCAGCGGTTGGTTTGGGTTTTCAATGCGAGTTTAGCCCGCCAGGGCTGAGAGAATACGTAGATTGCTCCTGCGGCCATACCTGCGAGGTGAGCTGCATCGCCGCCGGCATTTCGACTGCCGGTGAGCAGACTGACGACGTAAAAGAAAATCAAGATTATTGCAGCAACCCTTATCGGCACGGGAAAGAAAACAAAAAGAACAACAAACTGGGGGAAAAGAATTGCGCAGGCAGCCAGCATACCGAGTATTGCGCCGGAGGCCCCTATCATAGGAAATGCTGGCAGGAAACCAACGGCGACGAGCAGAATATAGAACAGTCCCCCTGCTATTCCGCAGCCGAGATAAAATTTCAGGAACCTTTTACCTCCCCAGTGGCGCTCGAGTGTGGGGCCTAAAAAGAACAGGCCGACCATATTAAGAACTATGTGCAATGCGCCGCCGTGAAGGAACTGGTAAGTTACCAGCCGCCATAATTGCATCGCTAAAAACAGCGATGCGGGATAAATCGCAAACCAGTCCACCAGCAGTTTATCGCCGCCCAGCAACTGGACAAAATATACCACCACGTTGATAATCAACAGCCGTTTGACCACCGGCGTAAGCTGAGGAAAGCCAATCCTCATCTGCGGGGTATAACGGAAGTGAGATTGAAAGTTCTCTCGAGTGTAATCTCTATCGTAAAGGCCCATAGCTCGTATCTCGTGTCTCGTATTTCGTATTTCGTATTTCGCAACAGGTAACTTTTGTATCTTATATTCTACTTCGGCTGTTGGGTTTTGATTCTTTGAAAAAATAGCATCAGAATCAGGCCGAAAATTGTTATATAAATACTGATATTTTGAGAGATGGTTCCGCCTTTGTAAATAGCCCACCAGCCATACTCAAAGGGATTGTCATCTCGGAGAAATTCTATTAGAAAACGTGTTATGCCGTAAAGTATGAACATCAGGGCGAAGGTGCAGCCGGGTTTTGTAAAGGGTCTGTTCTGATTTTTGGATTTTTCATTGTTTTGTGCTCTTCGCCAGAAGAGATAGAGTATAAGGCACAAGAAGGCCGCATTCGCAGATGAATACAACTGGGTGGGGTGAACGGGCAGACAGCGATACGGGCCGTTGTCAACCATATCTTTCTGCTGCGCGGTCAAGTCTTCGTACGGTTTTGGATACAATCTGCCATTTTTGTCGGCCCAGGCGAAGAAGTCGGCGGGCAGCTTTAAATGTGGCTCGGGCCGATTTCTCTCAAGGTCCGGGTTTATCTGACTGGTGCAGGCGAGGGACGCATAGGGGAAACGAACTGCCCAGGGCAGGTGTGTGGGTCTTCCGAAGCAGCAGCCGTTCAGGAAACAGCCGATTCTGCCAATTGCAAGCGCCAGCATCAACCCAACGGCTAATATATCGAGGTATCGACGAATGGGCAGCTTGCGGTACCGAAGATAAAGTATGATGACGGCGATGGCCGAGAGGACACCCCCTAAAAGCTCGAGTCCGCCCCTCCAGACGGCAAAAACGGAAGGCCAATCTCCGCGGAACCTGTCGAAATAGTGAACAACGTAAAAAAGTCGCGCCCCCAGCACGCCGGCTATTAGAGAGTAAAGGGCGGCAGAGGTAATAATCTGTGGGTCGGGTGCTAATCGGCGGCTAATACGTCTTATGAGAGAAACGGCTGCGAGAAAGCCGATTACGAGCATCAGGCCATAGGTTGGCACGGTCAGATGGATGATGGGTATTTTGAAAAGCTCAGGATACATTTGTTTCGTATCTCGTATCTCGTGAAGCGTATCTCGTATTTCTATGAACAACGAACTACGAGCTACTAACTATTTTGTTGTTTTCGTCGAGAATAACGATTTTGGGTTTAAGCTTCTCGGCGTCTTCGGGCGTATAATAGCCGAAGCTGAAGATAATGATAATATCCTTCGGCTCTATAAGCTGTGCGGCTGCGCCGAGTATGACGACCTTGCCGGAGCCGGGTTGTGCGGGTACGGCGTAGGTCTCTAAACGGCTGCCGTTATTTAAGTCGGCGACGAGGACGGACTCGTAAGGGGCAATGTCGGCGGCCTCCATCAGCTTAGAATCTATCTCGATGCTGCCGGGGTAGTGTAACTTCGTACCGGTAACCGTTGCACGGTGTAACTTGCTTTTTAATATCTTTATAAACATAACCGGCCACCATTATACATTATTGTTAGCTGACGTCCAGCAGAATATTGTCAATAAGTCGAGCGTGGCCGATTCTGACAGCGACCGCTACAAGGACTCTGCCGGCGACGCGGTCGAGGGGCTGGAGGGTTTCGGCGTCAACAATGCTTACATATTCTATTTTCATTGAGGGGCGGTTCAGCATTTTTTGCATTTGTGTGGCAATTGCCTTTGTATCCGTGAGGCCAGCGTTAATCATCTGTCGGCACTTTTGAAGGGATTTGTATATCAGGGTTGCGTCCTTTCTCTGTTGAGCGGTTAGATAGCGGTTTCTGCTGCTGACGGCCAGGCCGTCCGGTTCGCGAATCGTGGGACAAACGACGATTTTCAAAGGCATATTCAAATCGGCGACCATTCGCTTGATAACGATTGCCTGCTGGGCGTCTTTCTGGCCGAAGAAAGCGAAGTCGGGGGCAACGATGTTAAACAGCTTGGCGCAGACGGTAGTTACGCCGCGAAAATGCCCCGAACGAAAGCGGCCACAAAGCGGCTCGGTCAATTCCTCGACGTTTATCCAAGTAAGATTTTTCGGGCCGTACATCTGACGCAGCGTCGGGACAAAAACGACATCAACGGATGTTTTTCTGCAAATCGCCAGGTCGGCATCGAGCGGCCTGGGGTATTTTTCAAAATCCTCGCCTGGGGCGAACTGGGTTGGATTGACAAAGATGCTAACCACAACAAAGTCGGTTTTCTTTGCCGCCGCTTTGATTAGCGAGATGTGGGCGATGTGAAGCGCCCCCATTGTGGGGACAAAGCCAATTTTTTTGCCTT
Organism: uncultured Pirellulales bacterium; assembly: GCA_964405375.1. GTDB lineage: Bacteria > Planctomycetota > Phycisphaerae > Sedimentisphaerales > Anaerobacaceae > CAYONQ01. Next base: position 9,719 of record CAYONQ010000043.1, on the reverse strand, counting down.
TGCTGTGGGCGGTTTCTACAAGGTTTCTGACCGACTTTATTGTTTTTGCGATTTTCATAATAAGCATTCAATGCTTACTCGAGGCAATCGTTTTAGATTGCTTCGCTGCGCTCGCAATGACGGAGGAAGCGGCAACGTAATATTTTATCTGGTTCGCTAAACGGTTGATTTCGGTACTTTTATCCAATCCTAAGGCCTGTTTACGGATGACAGGTGATGTTTTCCAGCCGGCGAAGAGCTGCTCGTAATCAGAATCGAGCGCCTCTAAAAATTGTTTTTTTATCGCCTGCTCATAAGGGCGGTTGCGCCGGTGGATGCGGTCAAGGCAATTTTGCGGTGAATCGGTCAGATATATTACCAGGACAGGTGCGGTGACGACTGCGGCAAACGGCGGATAAACCTGCTCATACAAAGTTAACTGGTTGGCATTGAGCAGACGTCTTGCGTAGATGAGCTCTTTATCGAAGACATAGTCACTTATGGTAATCCGTTCCTTTGCTAATGTGCTGTGGTTTAACTGGGCGGCCCTGCTGGTGAGAAAATATAATTGGGAATCGAGGGCGAATTGCTTCTTGCCGGCGTAGACATCCGACAGGTATGGGTTTGTGTCATAGGCCTCGAATATCGGCTCGGCACCGAGTAAATCCGAGAGTTTTTCCGTCAGGGTGGTCTTTCCGACGCCGATGATACCCGCTATGCTGACAAGCTGCGGCAGGTCGGGGTCGGGCACAAAGTCGGTGTCTGCGAGCCGGGCCGCCAACTCTTTCATTGGTTCTGTTATAACAGGATGCGACAGTTCGGGGTTGAGCTGACAGAGACCTTTGAGCACAAAGGAACGCAGGTGCATCTGTGGATGCGGGACGGTTAATTGGGGGCGATTTATGACCTGGCTGCCAAACAACAGAAGGTCTAAATCGATGATTCTGGGCGACCACTTCTCGTTTCTTTGCCTGCCGAGCGAGGTTTCAATATGAAGCAAATGCTTGTGTAAATCCTCTGCGGTTAATGAGGTTTTTATTTTGGCGACCGCATTTATGTATTTCGGCTGGTTCATTCGGCCAAGCGGGACGGTCTCGATTAAGTCACTTAGGCGAACAACTTCGGCTCCTTCGGTGTCGTTAAGCATTTTAACGGCAGTGGTGACGGCGCTTTCCCTGTCGCCCAGGTTGCTTCCCAGTCCGATATATGCAGTTGTTATTTTGGCCATATTATTAAACGGCGGCGAAGCGTCGCATAGCTTCTTTAACATCAGCGGCAGCGGCGAAGGCCGAAAGGCGGATAAATCCTTCGCCGGCCGGTCCAAATCCCGAACCGGGGGTTGCGATAACGTTTGCCTTTGCGAGCAGCCGGTCGAAGAAATCCCAGGAGCTCACTTTGTCCGGCGTTTTCATCCAGATATAGGGTGCGTTGACTCCACCATAGACCTTGTAGCCAAGCTTGGTGAGTGAATCGCGAATCAGGGCGGCATTGGTCATATAAAGAGCAATGAGCCGGTGACACTGTTTTTTGCCTTCGGGGCTGCAGGCAGCGGCTGCGCCGACCTGCGAGATATATGAGGCACCATTAAACTTGGTAGTGTGGCGCCTTCGCCATAAGGAATTGACTTCAATTGCGCTGCCGCCTTTTGTGTAGGCGTTAAGCTGCTTTGGGATGACGGTAAAGGCACATCTTATGCCGGTGAAGCCGGCGGTTTTGGAGAAGCTGCGAAACTCAATAGCAACCTGTTTTGCGCCTTCGAGCTCGTAAATCGAATGGGGGACGTCAGGGTCTGTGATAAAGCCCTCGTAGGCGGCATCAAAGAGGATTATCGCCTTTGTGTCGCGGGCGAAATTGACCCATTTACTCAAGACATCTTTTGTGGCCACTGCACCTGTAGGATTGTTCGGGAAACAGAGGTAAATAATGTCAACAGGGTCTTTCGGCAGCTCAGGGATAAAATTATTCCCTTCAGTGCAGGGCATATAGACGATTTTGTCGTAGCGGCCGTCTTGATTGATGTGGCCTGTTCTGCCGGCCATAACGTTGGTATCGACATATACGGGATAAACGGGGTCGGTTACGGCAATGACGTTGTCGGTGCCGAAAACTTCCTGGATGTTGCTCGTATCACACTTGGAGCCATCGCTGACAAAGATTTCGGTGCTGTCTAAATCAATGCCTTGTGCGTTAAAGTCATTTTTGATTATCGCATCGATTAGAAAATCGTAGCCATTTTCCGGCCCGTAGCCGTGGAAGGTGTTCCGGTTGGCCATATCGTCAACAGCTTTTTTCATTGCTTCGATTATGGCGGGCGCCAAGGGCTGAGTAACATCGCCGATGCCTAAACTGATTATGCTTGCGTTTGGGTTTTCGGCTTTAAAGGCACGCACTCGCCGGCTGATTTCCGGGAACAGATAACCGGCCTGTAATTTCAGAAAGTTCTCATTGACAGTTGTCATTGTTTTCCCTCTTTCGCAGTCTGAGCCGCCGGTTTCACCGGCAGCCAAATAATATCCTACATCAAAACGGCAATTCTATTGGCTGGCGGGCCTTGCGTCAAGTGTGTCGGATACTTTGGGCGGGAATCGGCAACAGGATTTTAGGAACTTGTAAGCTCTTATCGCAAAAGCAGTTAAGGGTGGACGCTGTCATAAGCAGCGTGCCCGGACAAAGAAAAGAAGAAAATAAACGTTAACATTGAACCAAAAACATTTGAACATTAGCCCTGAATAGGGTAGTATAATTATATAGAGGAATTTTATAAATGAAGAACCACAATAAGGAGATGTCCAAAATGTCAAAAGGTGTAAATCGGCGAAAGTTTCTAAAAAATTCCCTTGCAGCATCTGCGGGGGTAATATCCGCTTTAAGCTTTGAGGAAAGGGCTTTATTAGCGGCGACACAAAAACGCCCAAGCAGAGCAAAGGCGGCGGCCAGTAAGGTTCCGGAGGGTGGCGTTAAGGGATTGCAAACGGGCAAAATCGGCAATCTCACAATCAGCAGGTTAATCTGCGGCGGTAATCTAATCAGCGGCTATGCCCACAGCCGAAATTTGATTTATGTATCGTCGGTGCTTAGACACTACTTTACCGATGATAAGGTCGTCGAGACTTTGCGGATAGCAGAGGAAAACGGGATAAATACGGCGGTATTGAGACTTGACGACAATACTATCAGGATTCTGAAAAGGTACCGTAAAGAAGGCGGAAAGATACAATGGATTGCGCAGATTAAGCCGAAACCGCTCGATTTGACAAGCGCAGCGAAAAAAGCGATAGATAACGGGGCTGTCGGTGCTTTCAGTCATGGCGGCGTGGGAGACAGCTTTTTTGAGAATGGCCAAATTGGGCTTCTTGGGAAAATGGTCGAATTTATCAAAGAGAATAAATTAATAGTGGGTATCGGCGGACATTCGTTGGATGTGATTATGGCTGCTGAGGAAGAGGGATTAGAGCCGGATTTCTACTTCAAGACGCTTAATACCTGCGGTTATGAGAGCAAGACGCCGGAAGAGACAGTCAAGTTTATGGAGAAGGTCAAAAAGCCGTGGATTGCCTTTAAGGTATTAGGTGCGGGGGCAATTCGTCCGAAAGACGGCTTTAAGTATGCGTTTGAGAACGGCGCTGATTTTGCGTGTGTGGGGATGTTTGACTTCCAGATTAAACAGGACGTGGTTATAGCAAAAGACGTGGTGGCGGGGGCGGAAAGTAGGAAGCGGCCGTGGATAGGTTAGAAGACAGAGGTCAGAAGACAGAAGGCAGAGGTCAGAGGACAGAAATGAATTAGGTGCTTGATGTGATTTTATTTTGCGGGACAAGAAGAAAAGTTAAAAATGGATTCCCGCATTCGCGGGAATGACAATTTTTAATAGATTCCTCGACTTCGCTGGCGTTGCGCTCGGAATGACAAGTGCCACATGGGCGAGAAAATTTGATCATCCTACATACTGATTAAACTGCAGGAAATGTAGGAGAAGTTGTGAAGAATTTGCTAAAGAAGATTACGCCATCCCTAATTTGGAGTTTCCTTAAGCGGCGCAAAAGAATTTTAATTCTTGGCTTGCGCAGAAGTCTTGAAGTTTTTGGATACAATATTGCTCGCAAGAATGACTATTATTCTCCGCTGCCGGTCGTATCAAGGTTAAAAAGAGATGTTGAGAGGTGGTATAAGCCAAGCAGATTGGCTGGAATAGAGTATGATGTAGATGAATTCAAAGAGACGCTGTTTAAGTTACTGTCAGACTACTATGCTGAATTCTCGCAAATTCCAGCGTATAGTGAAGTTATAAAGATGGGCTTTGGCCCTGGTTACACCGCTCTGGATGCACTTACGCTATATATGATGGTTCGGGACCGCAAGCCAAGACGGTATCTTGAGGTGGGTTCGGGCGTGTCAACATACTACTGCAGCCTTGCAGCTAAGGAAAACGAGAATGAGGGATATCCCCTGCAAATCGAATGTATTGAGCCGTATCCGTATGAGAGTCTATACAAGATGCCAGGAATAAAGATTTATGCTAAGGAAGTTCAAGACATAGATGTGGAGCTTTTCTGCGGGCTCCAAGAAAATGATGTTTTATTTATTGATTCGAGCCATATTTTAAAGGTAGACGGTGATGTTCCATTCCTTTACTTAGAGGTTCTTCCCAATTTAAATAATGGGGTCGTAATACATATTCATGATATACCTTTGCCGTATAATATTCCATATCCGCCCGAATTTTGGGTATTCGCGCAAAATTGGCCGATGTTTTGGAATGAGGCAATGGTTTTACAGGCATTTCTGTGCTTTAACGATAAATTCAGGATTATTATGTCCACTCCACTTCTGCGATATTTTGATGAGGGTTTTCTGCAGCAAAACGTTCCCATTTATGAATCAATAGAACAAAACCCGAATACGTTCAGTACTATATGGCTACAGAAGGTGGAATAAGCAACAAGGCATAATAAGAAAAAAAGTTGCTTGATCAGAACAGAGACGCTCTGTTTTTTTGCTCCTTATAAAGTTTTTATTTATTTCCGAGCCAGTTTGGGCCGTAACTTGTATCAACTCTCAAAGGGACACCAAGCTTAATAGCACCGGTCATTTCCTTATCTATCCATTTTGCGTGTTTTTTGGCGTCGGCAGCGGGTAAATCAGTAGCCCGCTTCTTCAAAGGCCTTGTCGAGCATTGCTTTTACCTTCATATAATTCCTGTTTCTTGTCGAATGGTGATTGAACCTTCTTTCGGAGGCCTTTAACTCGACGGTGTGGATTTCATCAATGAATTTATCCGTAGCTGAGGTTCGCAGAATGACGTTGCCGGATGGGTTTACTCCGAAGACGGTTCCTGCGTGGTTCGAGACGACGCCTTCGATACCTTCGGTTGCGGAGCCGACGGCGTTTGTCGAGAGTATATAGACGTTGTAGAAATAGGCACGGCCCCTGTACATTTTTTCGTGTTTATTCTGCTCTGCCCTTATTTTTTCGCTGCAAAACTCGGGGGTGAGGACATCAGGCCAAACGCCGGTGCGGGAGGCGTGCGGGGCGAGGATAAGGTCAACATCGTGGAGCTTGTGAATCATCGCAATTTCGGGAAAGGAGTTGTCGTAGCAAACGGTGATTCCGAACCTCACATCGCCGATATCAAAGACCTCGACACTTTGGCCTTCTGCGAATAATCTCCATTCGTCACTGGAGAGGTTGATTTTTCTCTGGGCGCCGAGGAACTTTCCCTTATCGACGACCATCTGGCTGTTGTAAACGACGCCGTCGGCTCGCTCGCCGATTCCGACAACTATACAGAGCTGATATTTTTCTGACATTTTAAGGACGGCCTGGCTGAGCGGGCCTTCGGGGACGGCCTCGGCGTTTTTCTCGACCGTCGGTCGATGGCCGCCGTGACCTGTGAGCATACATTCAGGCAAAAACAGCAGACGTGCACCGTCTTTTTGGGCGATTTTGCAGGCGTTTTCAACCTGCTTGAGATTTTCGCTCGGGTCGATAAGTATGGACTTCAGCGCAGCTACGGTGACCTTTATGTCCTTCATACCGGTTGAGCGGTATCGGCCTTTCCAGTCGGCGGGTGTGTGTGATGCGGCATCGGCAACTGCACCACCAAAGACGACAAAGACCATAATAAACAAACTGACAGTCCGGGATGTTTTGTTAAAGCTACCCATTTTGAGACCTCCTTTAACCATTTTTAATGTAATCTATTGCAAAAAATAATGTTATCCTGACGTTTTATCACTTAACCAGGTCGGGCCGTAGTTTATATCGACTTTGAGGGAGACACCAAGCTTAATAGCGCCGGTCATTTCCTTATCTATCCATTTTGCGTGTTTTTTGGCGTCGGCGGCGGGCAGCTCGAAGACAAGCTCATCGTGGACCTGAAGAATCAGCTTGACGGGCAGGTGCTCAGCTTCGATTTTTCTCTGGATATTTATCATAGCTATCTTTATGAGGTCTGCGGCGGAGCCCTGAACAACGGTATTTACGACCAGCCGGCGGGCCTGAGCACGTTTATTGGCGTTTTTGCTGTTCAGATTGGGGATTTTTCGGCGGCGATGGAGAATGGTTTCGGCGTAGCCGGTGCGTTTCGCTGCGTTGATTACGCTGTCCATAAATTTTTGGATTGAACTGTAGCGGGCGAAATAGTCGTCGATAAACTTCTTTGCCTCTGCGTGGCTTATTCCGATGGAGCGTGACAGCCCGAATGGGCCCTGGCCGTAAATGATGCCGAAGTTGACGGCCTTGCAGCTTGAGCGCATTTCGTTAGTTACATCCTCGATTGGGACATTATAAATCTGCGAGGCAACAAATCGATGGATGTCCTCGCCGGCGGCGAAGGCCTCTATAAGAGCCTTGTCTTTTGAGAAGTGAGCGAGGAGGCGCAGTTCGATTTGTGAATAGTCGGCGCTGAGGATGCAATCGGTTTTGTTTTTGGGGACGAAGGCGGAGCGGATTTTGCTGCCGATTTCGGTGCGGATGGGGATGTTCTGCAGATTGGGGGCACTGGAACTGAGCCGGCCGGTAGCAGTGACGGTCTGGTTGAATGAGGTGTGCAGGCGGTCAGTTTTCGGATTGATTAACGAGCCGAGCTTATCCACATAGGTGTTCTTTAGTTTACTCAGAGTGCGGTATTGAAGAACCAGCTCAACGACAGGGTGCCGGTCGGCTAACTGTTCGAGGACTGCAGCATCTGTGCTTCGTCCGGCCTTGCCGATGCGAATGGATTCGAGGTTTAGCTTGTCGAAAAGAATTTCGGCAAGCTGCTTTGGAGAATCGATGTTAAAGGTTGAGCCGGCATGTTTGTAAATCCGCTCTGTCAGCTGCGTCAGTGTCCCGGTAATCTCGCCGGACATCTTCCGTAACAGCTTGGTATCAAGCGAGACGCCGTTGTATTCCACAGCCGCCAGAACCGATACGAGGGGCATTTCCAGCTCTTCAAATAATTTTTTCAGAGGTGGGTAGTTTCCGAGTTGGTCTTTTAGATAGTTGTAAAGCTGAAAGGTTATGTCGGCGTCCTCGGCGGAATACTCGCAGGCGGCAGCAGTATCGACCATATCGAATGTGAACTGGTTTTTGCCTTTGCCGATAAGCGCTGAAATCGGGATACATTCATAATTCAGGAAATCGGCTGCCATATTGTCCATCGAATGGCTGCTGCGCTGGGGGTCGAGACAGTAAGAGGCGACCATTGTGTCAAAATAGACGCCTTTTACGGGCATTTGTGCGTTTTGCAGGACAAGCATGTCGTATTTTATATTCTGGCCGATTTTTTTTACTTTTTCGTCGGCAAGTATCGGTGCGAGCTGCCGGCGAACCCTGGCGATGTCGAGATGCTTTGAGCCCATCGGGGCCTTTACAGGAAGATAAAAGCCGGTCTGCGGCTGCCAGGAGAAACTGATACCGACGAGGTCCGCCCGGCAAGGAAAAATAGAGGTAGTCTCGGTGTCGACGGCAAATAGCTTCTGCTTTTTGAGTTTGGTCAAAAAGGAGTCAAACTTTTTCTGCGTATCTATGAGCTGATAATCGGGATTGACTGTTTTAACTGTAGCGGGTTCACCGAGGTCTTCTGTAACCGCTGAAGCTGCGGGTGCGGCCGGTGCAACATCGGCGGGTTTTGTCAGGCCCAGTTGTGTGAGCAGACGGCTGAAGCCGAGATCAGTGAAAATCCGGGTGAGCTCGGCTTCGTCGAATTTTTTCACGGCAAAGGCATCATAGTTGACTTCAATTGGGACAGAACAGTTTATCGTAACAAGCTCTTTGCTGAGGTATGCCTGTTCTTTAAAGTTGCGGAGGTTTTCGCCTCGTTTGCCTTTGATTTCATCGGCGTGTCGATAGAGTTTATCGAGAGAGCCATATTGCTGAATCATCTTAACAGCGTTCATTTCCCCGATAAGCGGCACTCCCGGTACGTTGTCGGAAGAGTCACCCTGCAATGCAAGAACATCGATAAAATCTTTAGGATGAATTTTATATTTTTCAAACAGTGCATCATCGTCAAGAACTTCGCCCTTTTTGATATCGAAAATATAAGTATGCTCATCGACAAGCTGGTACATATCCTTATCCTTAGAGCAGATATATGTGTCGATACCTTTGTCAGCGGCCCTTTTTGCCAGCGTTCCAATTATGTCGTCGGCCTCGAAGCCGTCAAGGCGAAGGACAAGGACATTCATCGCTTCTAGAATCTGTTCGATGCGGTCAATCTGGACAGGCATATCATCGGGTATCGGCGGGCGGTGGGCCTTGTAGTCATGGTAGATTTCACTTCTAAAACTCGGGGCTTTGCTGTCCATTGCTACAACGAGCATATCCGGTTTTCGATTCCGGATGAGGCCTAAAATAGCTGTTGTGAAGATGTAGGTTGCCTTGGTTGGCTCACCGGTCGAACTGGTCAGAGAGCGCATCTGGGCGTAAAAGGCGGCGTAAATGTGCGCGTGGCCATCGATTATGTAAAGTGTCTTTGCCATTTTCAATAACTTTATTTGTTATCAACTGCACTGTCAAGGCAATATGCGACCAGAGGCCAGCGGGGTGTGCTTACTTACGGATAGCTTAATCTTGAATCAACGACGGAGCTTGTGATGGAGATTCGATATAAGGATGAGATGTCTTATATAAATCCAAGCGAGTCTGAATCTGCTCAATCAATTCCTTCTGCTGTGATGACTGAGCTAATGCTAAGGCCCTCTCGGCGGTGGCTACAGCTTCCGGGAATCTGCCGGCGGCAGCATAAGCAGCGGCTAACGTATCCAGTAAATCGGGCTGATTATATTCCGTTAATTCACAGGCATGCCGGGCAAGCCGGATGGCCTCTTGAGGGTCGTAGAACTCGCTATCCTTATGAATGGCCAGCAGCCAGGCCAGATTGTTCATAGGGCCGAGCCAGTCAGGTCTAATCCGCAACGCTTCTTTAAGGTGTGTGACGGCCTCATTGACTTTATTCTTATCAGACAAGACACGGGCGAGATTGTAATGGGCATCGGCAAAGTTCGGGTTGATTCGCAGTGCCTCAGTAAAGTGTGCGGCGGCCTCAACGAGATTACCCTTTTCAAATAGAACAAGCCCTAAGCCGAGGTGAGCCTTCGGATAATTGGGGTTGATTCGCAAGGCGTGGCGATTATGGGTGATGGCGTGGTCGAGTTCGCCCTGTTGTTGCAGAGTATACGCAAGGGAACAATGAGCCACATAATTGCCTTCGGTTACGCTGATTGCGTGTTCAAAAAGGGCTTTGCTGTTCTGCCAGT
>CAYONQ010000042.1:0-22092 GCA_964405375.1 uncultured Pirellulales bacterium | reverse complement strand
TTATATTTATTTGCCTTACAACAATTTTCTAAAACCTTAACGGGACAGTAGTGATTTATTATACTGAAAATGGGTTGGAGTGTCAACATTGGGCTTGGAAGATGCGCACAAACTTTAGCCAATCACCTGCCGCGACGACAAAGTTCATAGAGTCGGCTTTTCTGCCATCACTTGTGTCACCACACCAAAAATCAACGTCAAAGACCGCTAAGTTGACCTTGACGGCTGCCTAATCCTTTTTTCCAGCTTTGCTGCCCTTGGTGCTGCCCTTATCTGCTGCGGTGCCGCATTTCACAAGTTCTATCCCCTCTCCTTTGCCGAGGTTACGGCTGTATTTTTTATCGATGCGGTTGTTCCAGTGCTCGTGCACACCAAGACTGGCTAACCTTGTTGCCTTCGGGTGGCCAATCGGACGGTGAGGGTCGTAGAACGTGCCGGAAGGCGGGTTGTCCGCCAAAGCGGCCTCGTGAAGATAATCATCCGGAGCTCCGACCATCTTGTCGGTGAATTCTGTCCTGAGAAAATCAAATCCCACCGAATCAATCGCTACATGGTCCTGTGACATAAAGATGCTGGACGGATAATCGCCGTTGAAAGGCGGACAATCCCACTTCTTCGGTTCGGAGCCCTTGCCATGCGGCCCGGGAAAACCCCACAAACCATCCACTATGAACAGCATAGTCTTGCCTCCGAGATGCTCGTGACCCATCAGGTCAACCAGAACCCGGTATTGACTATACTCGCGCAGTCTCCTGGGTGACAGATAGTGATGAGCGTTTCTTTTCCTGTGGTCGCCCGGCTTGCGGCAAAAGCAGCCATACCAGTTCTTGGCGCACAACGTTATTACCGCACTGCCGTGTGGTTTCATTATGGCCAGATTGATAGCGTAGTCGGCCTCGACAAAGGGCACCGGCAGCTTGTCAGGCGGTATCGGCTTATTATCGTTCTTAACGTTAACGCCGCTATAAAATATCATATCTTTCTTGGTCGGCTTGACCGCCGGTCGCCGGGGGTCGGTATTGATGTCGTTGAAGCCGGCCTCATCATAGTAATTGGTCTCGGCGTAGGTAACATCCGGAAAAATCGGATAGCACTTGTCCATGAACTTGTCCGCTATGTACCGTGAGGACTCACAGACGGTGATGCAATTCTGGGGGACACCGGCCTGTTGTACCAATTGTTTGAGCAGCCCAACGAGCACCTGCGGAGGAAGGTCGGCGTAATTGTCTCTATCATCGTGCCGTCTGCCATCAACAAGATTGGGTTTAATGACGATTTTCTCACCTTTAGTGTAACCTACATCGCCTTTGTTATGTGTCCGGTTAAAGTACTTAAACAAGGCATCCCACACATCCTTATCGGTCTTCTCGTTTGTCAAACAGCACAGGGCGTTTGACATCATCTGTTCGACTACGGCTTGATTGGTATGGTCGTCGTCCCAGTAGAAAATGTCGGTTCTCTCATTCCACGCCGGGTTCCAGTTGGTGGCATCGGGGTCGTGAGCCCAAGCGACTCGGCCGGGGAAGATTCCTTTGGCAACACCCATCGGCTTGTTCGGCGGGTCAATAGGAACAAAGGGTTTGGTAACGGCCTTTTTTACCGCAGCTTTTGCTGCTACAACCTCACTTGAATTTATGCCTATGGTCAGCCACGCAGAGGCCAGGCCAACGAGAATGCAGACACCAGCCAGAACGAAACGTGATTGACGAATGTGCCGTTTCGCCTTGCGAATCGCAACGGCTGTGCCGAACAGTCCAAGAATGTATGCTATGAAAGCCGAGGCCAACGGAAATGCCGCACGCTGGCAGGGATAGGTCGCCCGGCTTGGTTTAGGTAATACACGGATGAGAAACCATATTGTCGCTAACAGCCCCGTGATGGGAAAAAGCCATTTGACCCAGCCTTTTCTCAGCCGGCACTTAAATGATTTGCTACTCTTATGACCTGTTAAACTATTTTCTTTTTTTCGGGCGCACATAATCTAACTCTCCTTAATCATTTGTTTTAATCTAATTATAACCACGATGTTCCGATTGCTCAACGTTTTTTTAACGTTGTTACCATTAAAATTAGTCTTGTGTGGAGAGATTGCACTTGAGCCAATCGTCCGCCAAAATGGCAAAATCGCTCATATCGACATCCCCATTACCGTCAAGGTCGCTGTCCGGGCCGTCTTCAGCCAGCCACTCAACTGACATCTGAGTGAGGTCTATATGATTTACCTTGCAATCGCAGTCGACATCGCCGTCCAGAGCAGCGGTACATCTCACAAGTTCTATCCCTTCCGCTGTGCCGAGGTCGCGGGAGTATTGTTTGTCGGTCTCATTGTTCCAGTGCTCGTGGACGCCGAGACTGGCCAGCCGTACCGCACAGGGGTCGCCGATTTGACGGTGAGGGTCGTAAAATGTCCCCGAACAAGGGTCATCGGCCAGAGCGGCTTCGTGGAGATAATCGTCAATGCCTTCCGTTACGCCGTCGCCGCCCATATTATCGGCAAATTCGGCCCGCAGGAAATCCAGTCCCACCGAGTCTATCGCCACGTGGTCCTGTGACATAAGTATGCTGGACGGATAATCATTGTTGAAGGGAGGGTAACCCCACTTTTCAGGTTCGGAGCCGGACTTTCCCACCCGCGGAAAACCCCACAGCCCGTCTAATATGAACAGCATAGTCTTGCCGCCGAGGTGCTCGTGGCCCATCAGGTCAACCAGAACCCTGTACTGCTCGTATTCAGGCAGTGTCTTGGGCGAAAGGGAATGATGGGCGTTATTATCTCTGTAATTGCCCGGCTTGATGCAGAAACAGCCATACCAGTTCTTGGCGCTAAGTGTTACGCCTGCGCTGCCGTGGGGTTTCATTATAGCCAGATTGATAACATAATCGGCCTCTACGAAGGGCATCGGCAGCTTGTCAGGTGGTATCGGCTCGTTGTTATCCTTGATATTAATGCTGCTGTAAAAAATCATATTTACGTCGGTCGGCTCGACCGGCGGCCGGTTGGGGTCCGCGCCGATATCGTCGTAACCCGCCTCGGTATAGTAATTGGTTTCGGTGTAGTTGACATCCGGGAAAAGGGCGTAACATCTGTAAAAGAGCTTATCCGAGATATATCGGGAAGATTCACAAACCGTGATGCAGTTTTCCGGAACGCCGGCGTCCCATACCAACTGCTTTAACAGCACAACGAGCATCACAGGGGCAAGGTCTGCATAATTATCGTAATCGGCGTGCCGCCTGTGCTCAACGAGATTGGGCTTGATGGCGATTTTTTCACCCGGGCTGTAGCCCACATCATCCTTATCGTGATTTTGATTGAAGTGTTTAAACAAGGCGTCCCATGCATCGACGTTAGTCAACTCGCCGGTAAGCCAGCGGACGGCGCCGGACATCATCTGTTCGACGATGTTGGCGTCAGTATGGTTTTCATCCCAGTAATAATCGCTGGAGCCATCCCAATCTGTGGCATCAGGGTTATGAGCCCAGGCGACCCGGCCCGGATGAATTCCCTTGGCAATACCCATAGGTAAATTTGCCGGGTCAGGGGGAACGAAGGGCTCTGCCGTAGCTTGCCTCGAATCTATACTTATGGTCAGCCAGGCAGAGGCCAGGCCGACGAAGATGCAGACGCCTGCCACTACATAACGCGATTGATTAAGGCGTTTTCTTGCCCTGCGAAGCGCAACGGCTGTAGCGCCGATGCCAAGAATATATGCTATGAAGGTCGAGGCAAGCGGGAATGCTACGCGCTGGCAGGGATAGGTCGCCCGGCTGGGTTTGGGCAATACACGGATGAGAAACCATATTGTCGCTAATAGTCCCGTGATGGGAAAGAGCCATTTGACCCAGCGGCTTTTTAGCCGGCACTTAGATGCCCTGCCGCTCTTAGGGCATATTGAGAAATCATTTTTGCTTTTCCTGTTGTATATAACCCCTGCCTCCTTAATTACCTACCTCGGCGTCAGCAAGAGGTAGATTTGGCTATCTATCCCGATTATTGCTTATTATACACAATATTACCGAATATTTCAAAAAAAACACGCTGGTTCGGGAGCGGATGGACAATAAAAAGTAAGCCGGCAGCCGCATAAGCTGTTGACACTGCTGATATTACACAACTCGGGGTGATAGGATTTGAACCTACGACTTCCTGCTCCCAAAGCAGGCGCTCTGGCCAAGCTGAGCTACACCCCGAAAGAACAGATATAATGCCCATCAGCCAACGCATTCTACATAAACCAGTTCATTGCTGCAATAAAATCGTATGCGGGGCTGGGAAATATTGATGTTTCTAACCTGCCTTCCAGAACCGGCTCGTGGCATTTTCACTGGAAAAAACGCTTGCATATTCACAACGGTTGAGATATAATTCTTTAGAGTGAGGGGTTTTTTGGTGAAAAAGAGGTAACAGGGCAAAAAGTTAGCTTAAAGGAGAATGAGTAATTATGGCTGGTATGTTCTATTCGTTAAAAGAAGTAGCCGAGAAGCTCAACAAAACAGAGCAAGAGGTAAAAGACATCGTCAAAAGTGGCAGGTTGCGTGAGTTTCGTGATGGCCCGAATTTGCTGTTTAAGGTCGATGAAGTTGAGGCGTTGATGTCCGATTCAAGTATTATGGCGGCGAAAGAGACTGCGGCTGAGGCGGAACAGCCGGTAGAAGAAGAGGAGATTACGCTGGCGCCGGAAACAACCGAAGGTCCGGTCACAGCAGGTGAGCTGGCCGATGCGGATACCGCCGTGGCCCGCGAAGGAATCGATGTCCTCGGCGAACTGGATGCCGACGATTACAAACTAACAGATGACACTATGGCTGAGACCCAAGCCGCTTCCGGTGATACATCATTGGTAGATGAGATTATGGGTGAGACCAAGGCCGCAGGGGGCGAGGCGTCATTGGAAGAGATTGAAGAAGACGTGAACTTAGATACCTTCGGTAGCGGGTCGGGACTGCTGGACCTTTCGCTGCAGGCCGATGACACCTCATTAGGCGGTATTCTCGACGAGATTTACACATCCGAGGGTGAGAAGGACCAGCAGGCAGAGGAGTCCGGCCCTGCTTTGGAAGAGGTAGCTGCTGAAGCAGAGCAGGCGTTTGCCGAAGAAGAGCCCGCTGTGGAAGAGCCCGTTGTGATGCCGGCGACAACAGTTGGGGCGTATGTTGAACCGGCACCGGACAGGTCAAGTAACATCTTCGGACTGATGCTGTTTTTGCCCCTGCTGGTGTTTGTTTACACCGCTATGGTTGCCATTGCAGGTCAAAGCGGCGGTGTGCCTTCAATCTTAAAGCAGATACAAGGCATAATCCTGCCGGTGCTGGGCGGCTTTGTGGTAGTGGCTTTGGTCCTGACCGTTGCGGGCTTTATGCCGGCGGGGACCGGCAGCAAAACAACCAAGAAGCCGAAGGCAAAAAAAGAGAAAAAGAAGAAAGCTGAAGAGCCCGCCCCACCGGCTTCAGAGGGTGAAACCGCCTGAGAATTTGACAAGTTTTTTCGAGCTTTTTACCATCTGCTACTTCGAGATTGAAATGCCGAAAGGTGAGAAAAGGAACAGGTGCGCGCGGCGGTCGCTTTCGCCCATATAGACTGTGCCGTCCGGACCTGTCGTCATACACTCGAACTGGTCGGCCCGCCAGGAATAATACGGGCTTCTATCCACCGCCATAACCCCCAGGTCGGAAAAGACGCCACATTGCGGGTCATAGGAGAACAGACGGCAGGGTTCCATTCGCTCACCGGCTATCATATAGACCTTACCATCGCCGCCGATAGTAAGTGCGCGTATTCGTCTGGTCATGCGCGGTTTGCCGAGATTGTTTAATTTCATTTTGTCGGCTTCAAAGGAAAAAAGGTAGCCATCACAACTGGCCCCATAAATCAGGCCGGTTGAATCTTTGGCAAAATATTCAACAGTCGGATACCCTCTGTATGCCTGAACGGGGTAGTATTCACCGGGGATTCGAATGTCAGTTACCGTCAGTGATTTATCGCCCGGCTGATAATAATGCAAAAATCCGCCCGAGCCCGAAGTGAAGACCCTTCCCGAGTCATCACAGACCAGATCTCGCGGCAGGGTTCGCCAATCACGTTCAGGGCCGTGAAAGACGACCCTTTTGTTCGTCTCGCCGAGGTTGCGAAACTTTTTCCCCCGGATTTCATAGCTGAACATCTGTCCGTGCGGATAGGTTAAACCGTAAATGACGTCTCTATCCTGGTCAATCGTCAGGGCGTATATGCCGTCGCCGGCGACCGGCACACCCAAGTCCGCCGCCGGGCAGTCCCAGTCGGGCAGATATACCTTGTCATCGTCCTTGCGCGGGTCATATCGCAGCAGATGCCCACCTTTGTATCCGTCGTACGGTCTCTTGACGTCGTCCCACAAGGAATCGATTATGGCATAACGTCCGGGGCCTGTTTGGCTCGAAATCTCCACCTGCTCTAAAACGTTCTTTCCCGTTCCGATGTAAAGGTAACCTTCCTTATCCATCACCAGCGAATGATATACGCCTTGATGGCCGGTCAGTTTTCCCAGGTGTCTTACTTTATTTATCTTCGGGTCATAAACGAAAAGATAGGAGACGTCTCCGCTGGTGGCGCCGTATATCTTTTTACTCGGAGCGGTTACAAGCGAGGTGACAGCGGAGCAGTTGGGCGGAACCACGTTGACGCCGGCGTAGCCGAGGTCACGCATTTGTAAATGATGACACTCGTAATAGGGGTTTACCCAATGTTGCGCAAAAGACAGTGAAGAGAGGTAAAAAAATATCAAAATGAGGACGAAATATAAAAGATGCCGACAGTCATTCGGTTTAGTTTTAATACTGCGGTTCATAGCTGGTCCTCAATTCTGGTTCGGTTTGTAAATCATCAGTGACATCTTAATGGGATATTTATCGAGGACGGTACCGGCTGCGTTTTTCACATCTTTTGTTTCCACCGCTCCGCATAGGTAAATTGTGCCGTCCGGGCCGCAGGCAGCGGCGCCGCAGCCAAATACACGGCGGTTGTCCGTAGTTCTTAAGATGCCCAGATACTGCCGTTTGTGTGTTTCGAGGTCGTATGTTATAAGCTCTGAGTGAGGCGCTCTGCTGACACCGCCTAAGTCCGCCGCCAGGGTGGCCGCTTCTACCTTGATGGTAAAATCAAACGCCATCCCGGCAGGGGCGTAATAGATTTTTCTGTCTTTGCCGATTGTAAAGGCAAGCGTCGAGTACGGCACATCTTTGCGGTCTGAACGGTAGAAGTATTCGGAACACAATTTTTCCAAAGTGGTAACCTTTCCTTCAGGGCCGTCTTTAGGGTCATAGCGGAAGAGAATGGAGCTTCCGCCGCTTACTCCATAAATCATTTTTTCAACCGGGTCCCATTCGACGACCCGCCAGATTGCCTTTCGTTCCAGCATCGGGTTGGTCATCTTGCGGGGAAAAACTGCAGGGGCACGTGGAATTGAGACAGAGAGGTCGTAAATCCGCTCGGTTTTGGCATCATATTTCCAGATTCGGGCATTTGGTGGGTAACAGCCATAAACATTTCCTTCTTCGTCGGCCACAATGAAGCGAAGCACGTCCCAGTCATCCACTCGACCAAGGTCGCGGGTAATCTTTCGGTCAATGTCAAGCCGATAGACATGACCGTTCCAGGCGGTGGCGAAAAGATAATTTCGCTGGCGGTCGATGGCCAGGCCGTAAATCCCCCATAGACGGTTAATGAGTCCTAAGTCCTCAAGTTTGTCGGTCTTCGGGTCGTAGCGTATCCAGTGGGGTCCCTGCCAGCTATAGGGGTCTATTTCGGTAGGGCCTGAGTCTTCGCACATTGTGCCGAAATATATCCGGCCCTGGCGGTCTTCTACCGACTTTGTGTGAACCTTACCTGCCGTGCGTATCCCCTTGCCTTTTTCACCGAGGAACTCCGGTAAATCCGCAATGTGGCGCATATTGTCCGTAACCGGGTCATACTGATAGAACTGGGAGGCGCCTGCGTGTGTGCAAAGACCGATGTAGAGCTTACCATCACTTGCCGGATAAAGAGCGGAATACATTGAGCTTTCTTTGCGGTTACCAGGGAAATCTCGCCAATCCACGTATGTATATTTCTCTTCAACCTGCGCAAGAGCATACGAACAGGCCCCGCCGAGGAATTGTAAAATGATAAAGAGCTTAAAGGCGGTTTTAAGCCAAATGGTTTTACCCTCACGGGACCGGCTATGGGCTTTAGTCAAATTGTCCTGTTTCTGTTCTGTCATCGCTTCAGTCGATTTCGCCATTTCAAGTTGTTAAAGTCAATAAGTGGAAGCTACTATAATTGCAAGGTGCTCTAATATCCAGAAAAATTCTTGGATGGCATCAAATTTATGATGGGCCTTGTGCACTATCAAGGTGTTGTGAAGGGTCCTTGCAGGCCAGGGTTAGATTCTCTCTGCAGGGTCCCGCTTCAGGGTGATGCCGGAGAATCGCCAGATTCTCTCGAACTGCTTATGAGTCATCAGCTCCCTGCCTGTAACGGGGTCGGCAATACAAATCGTTTTGTCGGAGACCTCAAGGATGGCGACACAGTGGTCGGAGAGAAAGGTATCCCTTACAATGGCTAATGTGATGCCCGCACTTTTAAGCTGGGCAATCGAATCAAAACGTCGGTACCGACATCTCAGGCCGTCGGGGCCGTAGCGGTTCTGAAGGGCTGTGCTAAGACAAAAGGGAAGAGTGCCTGTAATAGGGCTGGTATGAGAAAGTACGGCAATCCGTCCTTCGTCGGCGACAAAACCCAGTTTTCTCAAGCCGGTTACCGCCGCCGCCGGGGCGCAGGTATAATCTTTGGTCTGGAAGCAGATACCGTCGGAATCAATCAGTGTTTTGAGACCGGCCAGCTCGTCTCTAATCAGGGCGGGAACAAGAAAAGGCAACACAGAGAACCAGACCACGACCACAGCCATTAAGATGCAGACTGCGACCTTCTCGAATCTGCGAGGCAGCCGCGACAGCGGGGTGGTCAGGCCTACTGTAACAGCCAGAGATAAAACAACAAACCTGATACGCCCTGCCGTAAGCCAACAGAACGGCGGTATAAAGCATAGCGAATTGACAAATCTGGTCGCTACCAGTATGGCGATTAGTAAAAGAGAGAGAAAATAGCCCCACACCCAACAGGGTTTTCGAAGACTCGAAAGGACCCTGCCGAGGATAATACCCAAGACAGCTACTATGGAAACAGCTACGGTTTCAAGCCACGGGTTCACCTGCCCCCCTCTTTTTGCAGCTTTTCATCACCTCAGTAATGTATCATATCAGAGTCTGAAAATCAAGCAAATTATTGGATATTCGAGCTAAGCTGTGGTTTTCGCCCAACTTACGTAAGCTGGGGCATCGAGTCCGACGAATTGGGAATTGATGGTTGGGCGATTCGGATTTATAATCACGGTCTGATAAGAATATGGTAAGCTAATCTGCCGATTGTGCAGAAGAAATGCAGAAGAGAATCAAAATATATACGGTCAGCCAGGTCAATTCTCTAATAAAAGAGGTACTGGCAAATAATCTGCCCGGGCGGTTGACGGTCAACGGTGAAATAACGGATTGGAAGCTGCACCAGAGTGGACACTGTTATTTTTCACTCAAAGATGAAACGGCGGTTCTGCCCTGCGTGATGTGGAAAAGCAAGTTCGGCAGAATCAAATTCAAGCCGGAGAACGGCTTGGCTGTTTTGGCGACCGGATTTATTGACGTTTATCCACCGCAAGGCAAATATCAGTTCTATGTCGAATCGATGCAGCCCGAAGGGGTCGGGGCGCTGCAATTGGCCTTCGAGCAGATGTATAAGCGTCTCAAGGCCGAAGGGCTATTTGATGAGGCACACAAGAAACCGTTGCCGGGGTATCCGGAACGAATCGGGATATTGACCAGCGAATCCGGGGCGGCGGTGGAAGATATTAAGGACAGTATCTGGAATCGCTGGCCGGCCGCCGGATTGTTTCTGTATCCGGTGCCGGTGCAGGGTGAAGCAGCGGCGGAGCAAATCGCGGCAGCACTAAGAGATATAAACAGACGCAATAAGAAACTGAAGCTCGATGTCTTGATTGTCGGTCGAGGAGGCGGGTCGATGGAGGATTTGTGGGCGTTTAACGAAGAGGTGCTGGCCAGGGCGATTTTCGATTCGAAGATACCTGTTATAAGCGCGGTTGGGCACGAGATTGACATAACAATCGCAGATTTGGTCGCCGACGCCCGTGCATCAACGCCGACAAAGGCCGGTGTTACAGCGGTCCCGGACAGGCAGGAGGTCCTGCGGCAGTTAAGGGACATTGAAAACAGGTTGACAGATAACATCGATACGACCCTTGAACTTGCACAGCGAGATTTGCGAACGATTCTCGCCAGCGTGGTATTTAGAAATCCGCTTTTGCCCGTATTCGCAGCCGAGCAGCAGTTAGATGAAATCGGTGTCAAACTGGCTGACTCGATAAGGCAACTACTGGCAGAAGCACGAGAAAAACTGGCTTCAAGCTACGATAAAATAATCAAAATTGAGCCGCATCGGCTGTTGGGCCAAAAGACGGTTCAGCTAAACAACCTTAACAATGCGGCAACGGCCGCTATCAGTGTAGTTCTCAACAAACGAAAACTACAGCTGACGGCGAAGGAAAATCGCTTACTTGCCCTAAATCCCAAATCGGTCCTGCAGCGGGGTTATAGTATTACCACGAATAAAAAGACCGGTCTGTTGGTGAAAAAGCCAGGCGATGTTCAAATCGCAGATTTCATAATAACCGAGCTTGCAAAGGAAAAATCTATTGAAAGTAAAGTAACAAAAAAGCAAAATAGAAGCAAATAAACTGAGGTCTGATTATGGCTAAAAATGAGAAAAAAAATGATATCGGCAAAATGAGCTTTGAAGATGCAATCAAGGAACTTAGCGGTATCGTCGGCAAGATAGAGCAGGGTGAGATTGCCCTGCAGGACAGCTTGCAGCAGTATGAGAGAGGAATGGCCTTGATTAAGCACTGCCGAGAGATACTGCAAAAGGCCGAGCAGCGGATTGAGAAGATAGCGAAAGAAGAGAAGGCAGAATAAAGAAATCAAAAATTAAAGATTAAAAATCAAAATTAATGAAGTCGCTGCCGCAAAGCGGCAGCTCCATAATTTTTATTTTTGCATTTTGATATTTGATTTGGATTCTGCGAGCGTGGCGGAACCGGCAGACGCGCAAGGTTTAGGTCCTTGTGTCCCTTATGGACGTGGAGGTTCGAATCCTCTCGCTCGCATTCTTGTAAATGCTCAAACTGACCGTTTCTTCGAAACGGGCCAGTTTGAGCGTTGTTCGTCGCTCGTGAATCGTATCTCGTGCGTTGAAGCCGACTTCGTCGGCAACTATTTTAACTTTTTATACGATAAGCAATTAAACAAATTTTATATATTAAATCGGTCAGTTTGAGTAAAGTAGTCAAACTGTTAGCGTAGGCGAGTGAATTTTAAAGAGGTTTTTTGCCAAAATGAGTATTGTAGAAATAGCTGCGGCGGCCCGGTCGGCCTCAACACAATTAGCGGCGGTCAAAACCGATGTGAAAAACAATGCATTGGCTGAAATCGCCAAGGCGTTGAAACAGCAAAGCAGTGAAATCCTGACAGCTAACAAAGAAGATTTGGCTGCCGCTGAAAGAGGCGAGCTGTCTGCGCCTTTGCTGAAGCGGCTAAAGTTCGATGAGGAAAAATTAGGTGAGGTCATCGCCGGTATCGAGGACTTAATCAAACTCGACGACCCCGTAGGAAAGACAATTTCCGCTACCGAGCTTGATGAGGGATTAGAGCTTTATAAAGTCAGTTGTTCGATAGGCGTTATCGGCGTGGTTTTTGAATCCCGGCCGGACGCCCTTGTGCAAATTTCAACGCTGTGCTTAAAAAGCGGCAATGCCGTCCTGCTGAAAGGCGGAAGTGAAGCTCGGCATACAAATAAAATCCTGGCGGAAATAATCTCAAAAGCGACGGAAAAAGCGGGTCTGCCTAAGGGCTGGCTGGGCCTGCTTGAGGGTCGTGAGGATGTTGCCGAGATGCTGGCGCTGGACGAGTATATCGACTTGATTATCCCCCGCGGCTCAAAAGAATTCGTCCGCTACGTAATGGATAATACCAATATAGCGGTGCTGGGGCATAGTGACGGGATATGCCACGTTTATGTTGACGGCGGGGCCGATTTGGATATGGCCGTGAAGCTGATGGTCGATTCCAAGTGCCAGTATGCGGCAGTGTGCAATGCAGCCGAGACGCTACTTGTAGATGAGAAAATTGCCGGTGTATTTTTGCCGAAGGTGCAGGCCATTCTGGAAGAAAGAGGCGTCGAGTTACGCGGCTGCGAGAAGACCGCATCAATAATAGATATAAAGCCGGCGACCGAAGAGGACTGGTCAACCGAGTATCTCGATTTGATTTTGTCGATAAAGGTCGTGGGCGGGATGGATGAGGCAATCGAGCACATAAACCGCTACGGCTCGGGACATACCGACAGCATTGTAACCGCTGATAGAGAGAAAGCAGAGAAGTTTATGAATTTGGTGGATTCTGCGAATGTGTTCTGGAACGCCAGCACACGCTTCAGCGACGGCTACCGCTATGGCCTTGGCGCAGAAGTAGGTATAAGCACTAACAAAATTCACGCTCGTGGGCCGGTAGGTCTGGAGGGGCTTGTGATTTACAAATGGAAGCTGGCCGGTGCCGGCCAAATCGTCGCAGACTACACCGACAAAAACGCAAAAAATTTTACGCATAAAAAGCTAAATAAAAATTACGAACTATAAATGCGAAACTTTGAGAATGTAAAAAAGGTAGTCATCAAGCTCGGCACCAATATACTGACGAAAGAAGGCACTATCGAAATCGACACCGGCTATGTTGGCCGAATTGTCCGCCAGATATATTCGCTGCTGAAGGCCGGCAGGCAGGTCGTTATCGTTACCTCCGGTGCCATCGGTATGGGGGCCGGCCAATTGGGCATGACCGAGAGAGTAAGGCAAACGAAGATGCACCAGGCGTGCGCAGCGATTGGCCAGCCGCTTTTGATGGCCGAGTATCGAAAGGCGTTTGGGCGGTTCGGCGTTACCGTCGCGCAGGTGCTGCTTACCGCCGACGTGCTCAACAACAGAAAGACCTATCTGAATCTTCGCAATTCCGTCGAGACATTGTTGAAACTGTCGGTTGTGCCCATCCTTAATGAAAACGACAGCATCTCTACCGACGAAATCGGCTCGGCCTTCGGCGATAACGACAGATTAAGCGCCCTGGTCGCCAGCAAAATCGATGCCGATTTATTGATTATGCTAAGCGACATCGACGCCCTCTACGATAAGGACCCGCGGAGATTCGCCGACGCAAAACCTGTATCAACCGTGTACGAAATAACCGACAGATTAGAGCAGAAAACCGGCAGCAGAAAGGGCAGTAAATACGCCACCGGCGGGATGAAGACAAAAATAGAGGCCGCTAAAATCGCCTCCAATGCCGGCTGTCGAATGGTCCTGGCAAACGGAAGATTGAAAAATGTTATCGGCAGGATTACCGCCGGCGAGGAAATCGGCACGGCCTTTTACCCGAAAAGGAAACTGTCCAACCGTGCCAGATGGATTCTCAACAGTACCGCTGTCGGCGTGATAAACATCGACGATGGCGCTATGCAGGCAATCAGAAACCACAAAAGTCTTCTGCCAAGCGGTGTTATTTCTGTCAAAGGCACGTTCGAGGCCGGCGACGTCGTTATGCTCAATGATAATGCCAAGGCCGTAGCGTGCTTGAGCATTTCTCAATTGAAGGCCCTGGCCGGCAAACATAGCTCCGAGATTCGAAAGATAATCGGCCCGAAACACCGCGATGTTGTGGCTATTCCGGAAGACATAGTTTTCCTTGACTATTAGCGGGTCTGTCTTGCGGATTAAGCCAGGCATTGTATAAAAGGCCTTGTCCGAAAAATTATCCGTTCCGTCAGACAAGGCCTTCCCTCGGCGAGCCAACAAAAAAGGCACAACCAAGATGGCTCTGGTGTAAAAAAGAGCACTCTCGATTGTGCCTTCGACTTACAGGGCCTAACCCTGCACGACAAAGCGACCCGCCCCTATTTTGCGAGCCGTTCCAAACCATTCTATCGGCCAGTGTCCTATAAAACTTTATTCTATTTGTCTGTTTTTATGCTTTATTATTAACAAGGGTTTCCAACTTTCTGCGTATTTGGCCGAGGTCCTTGGATTTAAAGGCGTTTTTGCTCTTTTCCAGAACGTCGATGGTCTCCACAAGACCATCTGAGAGCGATTTCAATGTGGGGCAATTCAGCAAATGGCAGGGCTGTTCCTGGTTGTGGTGCCCAGCCAAGGAACCCGTGAGGTGCTTGAGGTCTGATAGGGCATCAACGATGTTTTGAAACGTAAGCTCGAGAAAGCTGTAGGTGGACAAGCCAAACGCTTTCGCGTCCTGCCGACTGAGGACTTTCTCGACTTTCGCCAGGTCTTCATACCAATACTGTAAACGCTGTTTTATGGTCTGGACGGCACGATAGGTCTGGAAGTGTTCGATGGCAATGTGAACATCAACCAGCAACTTTTCGAAATCAATCGGCTTTACGAGATAGGCCTGCACCCGCAGCTCGACCGCCTGGATAGCCGAATTTAGTGAGGGATAGTCTGCTACCAGAATGACCGGTATGCCTTCGGCGATATCCGGCAGGACCGAAACCAGCTCCAGTTCGAGATTTCCGGGCATATCGATGCCGGCAATCAACAAATCATAGGTATTACGCCGAAAGGCCCCTTGGGAGCAGGCGTCCTCCGTAAGGAGTCCTTCCGACTGTGGACCGCGGAGCATCTGGACTGCTGTTGGTACGTCCAACACACAATCACATTGGTATCCCTGGCGTCGCAGCAAGTCAGCGGTTGACTGTACGAAAGACTCCTCGGCGTCGGCAAGCAAAATTTGGCTTCGTTCGGCCATGCCCCACCCAATAGGCCTCAATTTCACGTAAGCAACTTAACTGCTTTACTATATTATCGGACACGCAACAGGAAGCTATGCACAGGATAACCCTATATATGCGGCAACAAGACCCCCTTTTCTGACAGGAAAATCTTTTGAAACTGTACAGCCAAATCCTCAAACTATGGAGAGTTTTTACTGGTGAACCCTTCGAAAACAGCAGCTCTGGGCGTATGAAATCGGCCTGTCTACATAGATTACGACTTCCAGCAGACTGTGAGAGTCTGGGTAGCGCAATGCCGGCCTGAATCGACGAGGTGTATAGTTTCGGAGGAAACCTTAACTGATAAAATGACCTCGACGGTTCCATCACTTGGGATGCGCCTTACTGTTAAGTCGTTGCTGAGGAATGAGTCATACTGGCTGCAGGTTACCGCCCTGCCGTCCGTTTGGTCTGTTCCGCAGCCGTTATATTCCAGCTTGTACACTGTAAGAGCGTCTTTCGAGAGTTGAACTGTATCGGGATTGTCAGCGGTAATTTTTACATCCCCGTTGGTATAGAGCACAAGTGAGGTGCTGGGCGAAGCGTCAATGTCAATAGCAACAGGCAAACTGTTACGTGACCACTCCGCAACTTCTGCGACGGTGCAGGATATATTGCACGTGGCGCTGGTAGGCGATGGTACAGCCCAGGCCAAACCAGCCGCTAAAGACGACACAAATACTGCGATGAATAAGTAACTTTTCATCTCCCAGCTCCTGTTAGCCAACTCTACTATTTTGCAGAGGTGTTAGATAAATTAGGATTTCATTATACCAGAACCATAAGTGCAGGGTCAAGATAATTCGAGAAGGTTGGCTTATAGGACTTATTTGGATCACACAAAACGGTGCATCCGATGTCTTCGCTGAGTAGGACTTGGAAGTTAGGTTGGTCCTATAAAAATGCAAAGACAGGCCGTTTTGCAGATAAATGCGCAATGTGCTGGAAATAGCTGGGCAAAATGCTCGAAAGTGGCGGGGAAAAGGCAAATCTACATAAAGTGGCAATTTAATAAAACCGATAGTGAGGATACGCAAGTGGGCCGTAGTGCAAAAACGAGACATTAATTGAGTAAACAGTGGGAATTAAGGGATTAAACATATGAAAACTTTAGCTAAGGTTTTGTTACTGGTAACGGTGGTGTTATGCCTTACTCCAGGGCTGGTGCTGG
Organism: uncultured Pirellulales bacterium; assembly: GCA_964405375.1. GTDB lineage: Bacteria > Planctomycetota > Phycisphaerae > Sedimentisphaerales > Anaerobacaceae > CAYONQ01. The sequence goes on along the minus strand of CAYONQ010000042.1, from coordinate 5,947 downwards.
CCGACCCAAATAACACCGATGCCACGTGCAGTGTAACGGTTACCGTCGATAACATTATGGAGTGGTCAGGCAACTTCAGTGGTATCAACCTGGCTAACATCACCGCCCAGAGTACCGTTGTCGATGGGAACGATACTACTGACCTCTACACGAACGGAAATGTGGACATCACCACCGCCGGCACTGCTGTGTTGACAAATACCGACCCGAACAGCGCTGACGTACTCGTTACAGAGTACAAGCTGACATACGACGGTGACGGAGCCAGCGCCACGGGCGGTTCTACAGTGGACTGGACGGCTTACGATTCGTTCCTGACGAGTGCATCGGTCGTTACACACTTCTCTGAAGACGGAGCCGTTGAGGTCAGATTGTGGGCAAGGGCTTCCAACCCCGCCGGCGAGGTTGCCGACGCGGGCAGCTACAGTGCCACCCAGACCCTTACGGCCGCCTGGGGAACCCAGTAATCAGGATTATTTCTAATAGAGAGGATAGTGGGGTCTGGCTGGCAGAAAAGGGCCGGACCCCACTACCCATTTTATTGTAAGCAGGTGATTTTTCTCTGCAATGGTAAATTAAGGAATTCAAGATGAAAAGGAATTCGAATATAGTTAACCGGACTGGAGCAGGGTTTGTCATCCTGTTCCTTTTTATTATGACCTCCAGTACTTTTGCCGGGATGGCGGTTACTCCACTGCAGCAATGGGTTGAAGTTAAGCCCGGGAAGGAGGCGTTTTTCTCGGTGACTGTAACCAATACCAACAGAGGCCCGGAAACTCGGCCCTGCACTGTCTATGTGAGCGCTGTTGATTTCACGGTGTCTGCGGAAGGGAGCCTATCTTTCGGTCGGGAGTTTAAGCACGAGCGGTCGGCCGTTGACTGGATTAACTTCGATGCCGGCGAATTTGTTCTCGAGCCGGGCGAATCAAGAAAGATAGAAGCAAAGGTATCAGCTCCCGCCAGCGCTGACGGAGACTACTGGGCTGCCATTATGTTCAGACTGGGCAATCCCAAGAGTCGGGAAAATGGCATACAAGTTGTACTGAGGACTGCATCCGGCGTATTCGTACATGTGGCGAGAAGGAACTATATTGCACGGGCAAACATTATCAACACAGATGTATCTTTACCTGCACCTGTTATTGATAAAGACCCTGCTGCGGAACTGGGCTGGGGCCAGGGTTCTGGCGAGATTGAAAAAGAGCAGGCACTTAAAATCACCGCAGAGCTGGAAAATGATGGACTGATAGCATTTCTGGCAAAGGGCACGGCGTTTCTCTATACCGGAAACTGGCGCCGGGTGGCTTCTATTCCGCTGCACATAAACCGCAAACGAATCTTTCCCGGTCACAGCCGGTATTTCACCGGCGTAATGTCACAGCCGTTACCGGCGGGAGAATATAAGCTGCGTGTGTTTTTTGAGCCGGACGCAAAGTATAGCCGTAAAATAACCAAAGATATGGATGTTTCAGTAAGTAACGAATCGGCCCGTTTATGGGCTGAGAGCTTTAAAGGCGATGATATACAAACCCTAGAGATTGGGCAAAAAGAGCTCAATCTGGTTCTGACACCGGGGCGTTTCACCGCTGCACGGCTGCTGGTCGCCAACAAGGGCTTAAATACGGTGTCGATATCCTGTCGTGTTGAGCACAATGAATTGCCCGAAGGTTGGGTGGAGCTGAAGTCGGATAATTTTACACTGGCCGGGAATTCGCGGCGCAATCTGGTTTGTTCGGTCAGGATACCCCACGATGCCCAACAGAGAGAATACAACGGGATTATCCATCTGGAAGCAGAACGCTCGGGATTGATTGTTGAAGGCAGCAATAACACTGAGCCGTACAAAATCCCCATTCGTATCACGGTAAAATAAGTGAGCATGGTGTATGATTAAATTAACAGCCAGACAGAGCCAGCGGAAAACAGCAGCAGCGGTGCTATTCGTACTGCTGCCTGTCTGGGGTCGTTGTCTGTCTGTTCCTGCCGAATCTGCCTTGCCTGCCGTCGATACCGGCAAACAAATGGTTCACAATGTCTGGGTTGACGTGCCTCTGACCCAGGTCTTCCGTGACATATCAATAGAGGCTGGCGTTGTTATAGCCCCCTGTCCCCACGTACCCGACCCTCTTATTTCGCTCGATGCGGGTTCGGGCAAACCGTTGAAACAGTGTCTGGAAGAACTTATAGCCGGTCGAGGCCTTTTCATTTATCCGAAAAACGAGAATTTTTACATTATTAGCTGTGGAAGCCCTACGTGCCCAAGCTCTCTGCAGATTTCCGCCTCGAATCGACTTTACCTGAAATATATAACCGCAAAGCATTTAAAGTCCTCTCTTCCACAGTCACTGCAGCAATACGTATCCAGCGGTGAGAGAGTCAACGAGGTCCTGATTTATGCGGTGCCCGAGATTACGAAACACATTATGGAAATCGTTGCGAAGCTGGACGTTCCGCGGCCCCAAGTGGTACTGGAGGTGCTTGTTGTGGACCTGTGGGAGGAGGCGGGTGAGCAGTTCGGGCTGGATTGGGAATATACCGGCCGACACAATGCCATAAGTATGACACATGGTATCGGCGCCTTCACAGGTATAGCACGTTATACAAGCGTACCTAAAAATGAAGTCACGGAGCTGCTTTTCACACTTGAGGCGCTGGTGAGCGAGGAGCGCGCCAGTATAAGGAGCCGGCCCCGGGTAGCGACCCTGAATGGCGAAAAAGCCATTATAGACATATCGCTTGATGAATACTTCACCATAGTTACAAATTACTACACTACCTCGCTGCGGACCGAAATTCAGAAAATCAAGTCCGGCGTGCTGCTGGAGATGACGCCGTACATAGGCGACAATGGGGATATTACGGTTGACGTTCTTACGGAAGTGAGTGATGTAGCCAGCCGCCAGAACCAGATAGCGGGGAACGCATCGGGAGACCTACCGTTGATTCGACGCCGTAAGGCCGATACCCGCGTGCGAGTGAAGGAAGGCGATGCAATCGTGATAGGAGGTCTCGTCGAAACCCAGGAACAAAGCAAGGAGAAACGTGTGCCCGTTCTCAGCTCGCTTCCTCTTATAGGCGGGCTGTTCAAGACCGTAGACAATACTACCGTGAAGAAGGAAGTGATGATATTTATTACTCCACGGTTGATGAAGGAAGGAGAAATTGCGCTTTCCGACAGCCATGAGCTGATAGATGCAGACAAAGAGCTTGAGAGCATACAGGATGCGGCGGCGGTATCCGGCGGACAGCATCAACACAGTGATAATTCGATTAGCATAGAAAAGGAAATCAAATGTCTGCGGGAGATAGTTGCTGTGCTTGAGGGGCAGGGTCAGGACCACCATAGCGGTGCAGTAGTCAGAATGAATAAGGCGGAAATTGTTCCTTTGGGCGAGCACTACCCCTTCAACATAATAGCCGAAGAAATTGATGCTCTGCAGGAAGTAGCGGCTTTACTGGATACAGGTAAGGAAGATGAACCTGCAGGCAGAGAGCTGCCGCGATTTTGAATTTCATCGTACCTTTCGGCCATTTCTTTACTACGAAGATAACGGCCAGGGATGAGCGTTATGCGTAGGAAATTATTTTGTTCGGTAACTTTTGTTCTGGTGTTTGGCCTGGTTAGCAGTGCATCAACGTTTATGTACTGGAGTGACAACTTCCCTGATATTACCGTATCGGAACATATAACCGAGCGGGACGACATTGTCAGCGGTAACAGCACGACAACACTTCACACGAGCGGTGATGCGGAAATATCCGCAGACAACAGTGCAACGGCTCAACTATCTTTAGGTAGCTGTACACTGGCAACGGAGTACAAGCTGACATTCGATGGCGACGGAAGCAGCGCTACCGGTGGGTCAACAGTTGACTGGACAAGTTATGATTCATTCTTAAGCCTCGCCGCCGGCATCACACATATATCAGACGACAACGATGTAGAACTAACGCTTTATGTCAGGGCGAGCAATCAGGCCAATCAACTGGCTGATGCGGGGACATATACCGCCACACAAACCTTAACGGCCCACTGGGTCGGTCCCTAAATCGTTGTTTGGCAGGGCCTTGAAGACATCGAAAACTGTTATTATGCCCTGCACTTTACCCTGCTGGTCCACCACTGGCAAAGCACGACCGCCGAAGCTGCATATATTTTCTATTATATCTGCAAGCGATGCGTCGGGGCCTATGGTGCGAACAGGCCTGCTCATTACCCATTTGACCTTGATACGAAGCGTAGCGTCATCCAGCGGCCGACGCCACTTGGCAAACTCAGGCCGCAGGTATGGACTGATTGCCCCCGTTAAATCAGACCTTGATACAATGGCTTCCGGCACTTCGTCCGGGCCTATCATTATATAGTCGATACTGTGTTGCTGCATCTTTGCAAGGGTCTGCTGGACGCTATCATCGGGACTGCCCCAGATAACGTCCTTTTGCATAATGTCTTTTGCGCATATCGCCAGGGCTGCATCGGTACTGTCAAGCGCTGGCTCCTCTGATGTTGCGGATGAGGAGGGTTCTTCTTTTATGTCGTTTTCGGCGGCACCGCTGACCTCTTCAGTGACTTCCTTACCCTTTTCCTCGGCCTTGGCCTTTGCTATTTTCTCCTCGCTCTCAGCCCTGATCTTGGCTATTCGTTCTTCGGCTTCGGCCTTTGCTCTGACGATTGTCTCCTCGGTCTCGACTTTGCTTTTGGCTATTATCTCCTCAGCATCCGCTCTGGTCTTTGCTATTGTCTCGGCGTCGGCCCTCGCCTTTTGTTCGGCTGCGGTCTTGACGGTCTCTATCTGCTCTTTGGCCTCCGCCTCGACTTTCACTATCCGTTCTTCGGCCCCAGTGTTTGCCTTGGCTATCGCCCCTTCCACCTCCGCCTCGGCCTGAGCTATCCGCTCCTCGGTCTCCGTCTTGCTTTTGGCTATTATCTCTTCATCCTCAGCCTTTAATATCGCCTTTTGTGTGGCTACCGCATCCTCGGCTTCGGCCTTGATAGTTACTATCTGCTCTTTTGCCTCGGCCTTGATTGCCGTTATCTGCTCGGTATAGGTCTTCGCTGTCTGCTCGACGGCGGCTTTGGTCTCGGCTATCTGTTTCTCAACCTCGACTCTCGCCTTCCGTTCGGCCTCGACTATCGCCCCGGCCTGAGCTATCCGCTCCTCGGTCTCCGTCTTGCTTTTGGCTATTAACTCTTCGGCCTGTGCTTTTGTCCTTGCTATTGTCTCGGCGTCGGTCCTTGCCTTTTTCTCGGCTGCCACCTTGATGGTTTCTATTTGCTCTTTTACCTGTGCCTTTATCTTAGCTATCTGCTCGATATAGGTCTTCGCCGTCTGCTCAGCGGCGGCTTTCGTCTCGGCTATCTGTTTCTCGACCTCAATTCTCGCCCTCTGTTCGGCCTCGACTATCGCCTCCGCCTGGGCTATCCGCCTTTCGGCCTCGGTGTTTGCCTTGGCTATCGCCTCTTCGGCCTCTGCCTTGCTTTTGGCTATTATCTCTTCAGCATCCGCCTTTAATATCGCCTTTTGTTTGGCTACCGCATCCTCGGCTTCGGTTTTGGTTTTTGCTATTGTCTCGGCATCAGTCCTTGCCTTCTTCTCAGCCGCGGCTTTGATAATTGCTATCTGCTCTTTTGCCTCGGCCTTGATTGCCGTTATCTGCTCGGTATAGGTCTTCGCTGTCTGCTCGACGGCGGCTTTGGTCTCGGCTATCTGTTTCTCAACCTCGACTCTCGCCTTCCGTTCGGCCTCGACTATCGCCCCGGCCTGAGCTATCCGCTCCTCGGTCTCCGTCTTGCTTTTGGCTATTAACTCTTCGGCCTGTGCTTTTGTCTTTGTTATTGCCTCGGCGTCGGTCCTTGCCTTCTTCTCGGCGGCCACCTTGATGGTTTCTATTTGCCCTTTTGCCTCGGTCTTTATTGCCGCTATCTGCTCAGTATAGGCCTTTGCCG
>CAYONQ010000041.1:0-22142 GCA_964405375.1 uncultured Pirellulales bacterium | reverse complement strand
AGAACGCCGAGAGCGCAGAGACTTTTGGACAGGATGACAGGATTTTTTAAGCCACGAAAAGGCACAAAGACAGAAGACAGAAGTAAATTATTTGCCACGAATGAACACGAATCAATACAGATCTATTTTAGTCAGCTTTGTGTGCTCGGCAGAGGTCTTTCTCGATACGAGCATCTGCGAAGACCTGCCGCCTTCGTCCACAGGCGGCTTGGCCGCCACAGCTTCGCTTTAAGCTGACTAAATTCGTATCTCGTGTCTATCCAGAGGGTGCTGGCGGAGGCAGGAATGAGGGGCGTACAGTATTACGCAGCAGCGTTGCTGAGCAGTAAGTAAGAACAAGGCCGAACCGCAGGCAGCACAGCGCAGATTTTAAGCGGGATTCTTTGGAGGTGAAGAAATTAGTAAGTTTGATGTTGATTCAGAAAAGCCCGTAGAGAATCAACTGCGTCAGTTGGTGCATGATAAATATATAGGATCAAGGTTTGAGCGTTTGAAAGTTCAACTCGGCCAAGAGGTAGGGAGGCTTATGGTGGTAAGAGGTCTCAAACCTGACGATGAAATCATTGAGATTCTGAATAAAGCCAAAGAGATAGCAACTGCCTAAACGCATCTATGCGGGAATAAATAGTGGTGGTTGGCCTGTTGCAAAAGTTGCTTGAGGATGGGAGAATAGGTGGGCGAGAATAGTTTTATAGCTTTTCGGTCCTAATTTTCTCACGTCAAAAACCTCTTTTTGTATGTGTACAATCCTAAATATTCCGATTTGGAATATTATCGCTTCTACATTATGATTTTGCATAAAGATTATGAATAAAACCATTTATTCGGAAGAGTATAGGTATATTGTCGCGCGCCTTAGAGAGGCGAGGGAAAAGGCACATCTCACACAAAAACAAGTGGCAAACCTTTTAGGTGTAACCCAGTCATTTGTCTCCAAGGTCGAGTCCGGGCAGTACCGAGTCGATGTAGTTCAGTTATCACAATTTGCAAAGCTATATAAAAAGAATCTCAAGTTTTTTATAAAGTGACATGGCCAAAATTAAGCAATTATCGCAAGGACATCAAGAACAAGTTGATTACGAGGCGATTACTAAAAAGCACCCTTGGATTGTGCAAAAGAGCCAAAAATGTGTCCTGAGTCGAGATAGCGATGGCTTTCTCTGTGGGTTACTTGTATCTCAGTTTCTCGACTGGGAAATTAAAGGTTTTTATGATGGAAAGGTTTTAATTATTAAAGAAGATGTTCAACCTGAGAATTGTATTTTCTTAGACGTCGACATAAATAGAACTTGTGTTAGAAGTATAGGACATCATATAATTGCTTTTAACAGAAGATTAAGTCCTCCAAATTTTAATTACACAAACTGCATTCAACCAAACCTTCTACGAAATTTTGATGGGAAAAATGATTTTCAAAGAAAGTATCCTTTCGGCACTATTCATTTGCTATTAGGTCTATTGCAAAAAGCGCAAATACTAGGAAATCTCTCAGAAAATGCAATATGGCCTTTATTGTTTACGGACGGCGTGTGGAATAATTTATTCGGTTATACAGAGAACTGCTTAGATTGGATAAACTATTTGGGTATAAGTGGTGCAAATCACATATTAAATCCAATCTTCTGCGAAAACAACTATAGTTTTTACGATATCATGCGGGGGCTTAATGAATTCCTAAGGATGAGAGACAACCTCAATGCTAAGGGTTATTATCTTAATGGGGAATATCAATTAGGTGGTCGTAATAAACGAACAGGTGATAAGCTAATGATTTCAAATACACAGGGTATTCCTCTGAATTTGGAAGAAACTGGTTCTAGTTTCAAAATACATATTGAAGAAAAAGAACGAATAAAAGGGTTTATTACAAGGATGTGTAGATACCTTGAATGGGAGTATCTTCCTGAAAAATGGAGTTGGGAAAATCTTAAACTTTTTAAGTTTACCACAGAAGATTTTTCAAATAGAAGATTAAATAATGGCACTTATATTGAGTTGATGGCCAAAAACCCATTGTCGCTGGCTATGACAAGTGGGACTAATATTGAGTACACACTTGAAGAACCAGACAGAATTACCCCAGATCAGCCGAATAGGTAGTCGTCAATCCTCTTAATACGCTCACAAGCTATCCGGCAATACTCCTCACAAATATCAAAGCCGATATAATTTCTCTTAAGCTTTTTTGCAGTAACGGCTGTAGAACCGCTACCCATAAAAGGGTCTAAAACAATACCATTCGGTGGGCAGAAACACTGGATAAAATCGTATGGTATTTTATCGGGAAATGGTGCCGGATGTTTCCTTTTCAACGGATTCTTGTCCCCCGCCATTAAATAGTCCCAGATAGTTCCCCGACATTTATTTTTGTTTATCATACGAGTTACAGTTTTGTTCGTTGCTCCATCTGTTCTTCTGCTGCCACTTCCAGTCATTACTTTGCCCCCGTGTTTGGATTTGATTTTAAGGGGTTCTTTATCAAAATATTGCGGTTTCCCTCCCTTCATAAAGATAGGCATATATTCATGGTCTACTCTGAATCGTTTTTTCCACCACGCACCCTCTGACCCGTATTTTCTGTAAATAACAGTTTCAAACAAGCGAAAACCAATGTTATCACACCAGTCCACAATAGTCCTGAAAGATGTAAGCGTTTTGGCAAAATCCTTCGTCTGGTCTTGAATGACCATTACTGCAATCCCGCCGTCTTTCAGAACCCTGAAAATCTGCTGTCCAGTAGCGTGTAAATCATACTTAAACCCTTTATATTTTCTAATGCCGTCATACGGGGGAGATGTAACAACCAAGTCAATGCAATTATCAGGCAACTTTTTCATTCCTTCCACGCAATCCATACACTGGATGGTATTCAGCCACTTTTCTAGATTATTCTGACGATGGCGGCAATGGATTTTGTCTTTACTTAGATGTCTGTTTTCAATCACCTGGGGGCGATGATTATTAGGGTTAATCTTGTATATTCTTTTGTCAATGCGAGCAATTGTAACGGTATCGCCTGGATGCAATTTATGTGAGTGGATGAAGTTTTTTACCCATTTTCGTTCTCTGAAAATCCAACGCGGTTTTCCTGTCTTATCTTTAGGGATGTCGGTTTCTATAGGTTTAGGTAGGCCTTCTACTTTTAAGGTTATTGGAATGCCGAGGCCGGTTTTTTTAGATGTGTTGCCGAAGGCGTCGGGCGGGAAAAATTCCTTGCCGCACGGCCTGATGTTCAGATTGCCGTATTTGAGGGCTGCTTCTGTCAACTGGATTACGCGTGAATCCATTCGGCGTCGGTCTCCTTTCGAAATGTGATTATAACAATCATTTTTGGATTGGGCAAAGGGATTTGCGGCGAGATTTTTTGGAGAGAAAGACTTGAACGTCGCCGTGCCCCGTTAGAAGTTGACGGCTTACTTCTAACAACGGGGTAAACCGGCGACGGCTAAACGTAAACATACCTGTCATACTGACAGGATGACGGGGGGTTGGGTGGTTTCAATTTATTATTTATGATTGAGGAATTACGATTGTGGGTTGGGGGTTGTCTGTCGATTTGGCAGAACAGTCGGGACAGCGGACGAATTTGACAGGTAGGGGGAAGGCATACCATTATAGTATAACCTCGCTTAACATAAGCAGTTACGTATATATAGCTCTGCGGGGAGGTATCTGGCACGATATTTGCACGCATATAAGAGTTTGGCCACGAAGGCGCAAAGACACGAAGAAAAATCAAATAAGGATAGATTCGCGCTTCCGCGAGAATGACAACACTAAAAAGAGATTCTTCGCTTTGCTCCCCGCACTAAATTACGGATTATTTAGTACGGGGCGAGCAGAATGACAAAGGAAAGGTATAGGCAATACGAATATGGTGTCGAAGCTGTCAAAGCTTGATGAAGTTAATGTTCTGGCCAGCGAGGCGGGCTGGGCGTGGCCGGAGGCGCTGCGCAATATATTTCGGCCGAGAGGCGTTAACCTGTTAGTGGCGAGAAGCCCGGGTGAGTTTGTCAATGTTATCGAGCAAAGGCGGATTCATACGACGATTGTGGATATGGACTCGGAGGGCGGGGGGCTTACGACGATAAGGATTATTCGAATGGATTACCCGCTGTTGCCCTGTATCCTGTTGACGAGCGAGGCGGGGCAGGAGCTGCTCGGCGAGGCGCTGCAGCTCGGCGTTTTCGGCGTTGTTGATAAGCCGGTCGATATGAAAATTATGCTGGAATTGTTAAATAGACTGTTTGTAAAGATGTATGATAGCGACATCTTTAGGTAACTCAAACTGACCGTTTCTTCGAAACGGGCCAGTTTGAGCGTCGCTCGTCGCTCGTATTTCGTATTTCGTGCGTTGAAGCCGACTGCGTCGGCAATTGATTGAACTTCTTATATGATAAGCAATTAAACAAGTTGTGTATATTAAATCGGTCAGTTTGAGTAAGTAGGGAATAAAGAATATCGAATTTCGAATGTCGACCCCATTAGAAATGCAAAGCATTCTAACGGGGTGGAAATACGAAACAAATTCGAATGACCGAAATACAAAATTCAAAAGTAAAAAGAGAAGAACAAAAATAGCTGCAGAGGACGTGGAAAAATTAATTGTCAATTTTTGAAAGGAGCAAGGACAAATGAAGATCAGGCCATTAGGAGACAAGGTGCTCGTTCAGCGTCTTGAGGCGGAGACCAAGACGGCGGGCGGGATAGTTCTGCCGGACACGGCCAAGGAGAAACCGCAGAGAGGAAAGGTAGTAAGCGTTGGCAAGGGCAAGGTGCTCGATGACGGGACGGTCAGAAAGATGCAGGTGAAAAAAGGCGATATGGTGCTTTTTACAAGCTATGCAGGGACGGAGGTGAAGATAAGCGGTAAAGAGCATTTGATTATGAGCGAGTCGGACATTATGGCGATAATCGAGAAGTAAACCCCGCCCGTCAGGGATGGGCGGGGTAAAGAACAGCAGCTCGTGAAACGGGCAAGCTATACACTGATGAACCCCGCCTCTCCGAGAGGCGGGACGAAAGGAGAAATAAAGATATGGCGGCTAAAAAGATAGCTTTTGGCACTGAGGCCCGCACGGCCATTCGAGAGGGCGTGAGGAAGCTGACGAATTCGGTAAAAATCACGTTAGGGCCTTGCGGCAGAAATGTAATTTTAGAAAAATCGTTCGGTTCGCCTACCGTTACCAAAGACGGTGTTACGGTGGCCAAAGAGATTGAGCTGGAGGATTCCTACGAGAATATGGGCGCACAAATGGTCAAGGAGGTGGCCTCGAAGACGTCGAGCGTGGCCGGCGACGGGACAACCACCGCAACGATTCTGGCTGAAAGCATATTCGAGGAAGGGCTCAAGAACATCACCGCGGGCGCCAACGCAATGCAGGTAAAGCGCGGCGTTGACAACGCGGTCGATGCAATCGTCAAGGAGCTGCAGAAGATGAGCATACCTGTTGAGTCGGGCAAACAAATCGAGCAGGTGGCGACGTGCTCGGCGAACCAGGACGTTGAGATTGGCAAAAAGATGGCTGAGGCGATGGATAAGGTCGGTAAAGACGGCGTTATCACCGTCGAAGAGGGCCAGTCGCTCGAAACGACTGTCGAGCTTGTCGAGGGTATGCAGTTTGACAAAGGGTACCTAAGCCCTCACTTTATCACCAACCTGGAGAATATGGCCGTTGTGCTGGAAAAGCCGTATATTCTCATTCACGAGAAGAAGATAAGCTCGGTAAAGTCGCTTGTTCCACTGCTTGAGAAGGCGTCAAAGCAGGGCAGGCCGCTGTTGATTATCGCAGAAGACGTTGAGGGCGAGGCGCTGGCTACGCTGGTGGTCAATAAGCTTCGCGGCGTTCTGCAGGTCGCTGCCGTGAAGGCGCCGGGTTTCGGCGACAGGCGAAAGGCGATGCTGGCCGACGTTGCTGTTTTGACGGGCGGCGAGGCGCTGTTCGAGGACCTCGGGCTGCAGTTGGAGAACGTCGAGCTGGGCCAGCTCGGCAGGGCGAAACGAATCACCATCGACAAAGACAACACCACCATTATCGAAGGTGCCGGCAGTACGAAAGATATTAAGGCCAGAATCGAGCAGATTAAAGCGGAGATAAAAAGCTCCACGAGCGACTACGATATTGAGAAGCTGCAGGAGCGATTAGCGAAATTGGCTGGCGGCGTGGCGCAAATCAACGTCGGGGCCGCCACCGAGGCGGAGATGAAGGAGAAGAAGGCGCGTGTCGAGGATGCGCTGCACGCCTGCCGGGCGGCGGTGGAGGAAGGAATCCTGCCGGGCGGCGGGGTGTCGATGCTGAGGGCACTGCCGGCGCTTAATAAAGTAAAGGCCGCCGGCGATGAAAAAATCGGCGTTGATATCGTCCGAAGGGCGGTGGTGGCGCCGATTAAGCAGATTGCGGTGAACGCGGGGCTGGACGGCTCAATCGTGGCCCAGAAGGTTATGGAAAGTAAAGAGACGAACTACGGTTACGATGCGTTACGCAAGGAATACGGCGATATGATTAAGTTCGGCGTGATTGTGCCGACGAAGGTCGAAAGGGCAGCGCTGCAGAACGGTGCCTCAATTGCCTCGCTGCTATTGACGACCGATGCGATAGTAAGCGAGATTCCGGAGAAGAAGGAAGTGCCGCCAATGCCGCCGGGTGGCGGAATGTACTAACGGATTCAACTGCTCAATACAAAGCGGGTCATTTATACAGGGCCCGCTTTTTTATTAACTTCAAATCGGGATAAGGGCCGGAGTAACGGCCCTTATTTTTTTCAAAAAGTCTGAAAAAACGGTAAAATTCGGGGTAAAGACAAGGCGGAGAATAAAATGATTTGAAAATTTGTTCTGTAGGTGTAGACTATCCTACTGTAACAAGAAGAAAAAATTTCTGAAGTTGCGGGATGAGGAAATTATGGAATTTAAGATTGAGCCGGCACAGAGGATAAGACGTTTGCCGCCCTATTTGTTCGGTCGGTTGAACGCTTTAAAGTTAGAGAAACGTCAGCAGGGAGTGGATATTATCGATTTGGGTATGGGCAACCCATCCGACAGGGCGCCGCAGATTGTGATTGATAAGTTATGTGAGGCGGCCGGCGACAAGCGCAACCACCGCTACAGCGCATCGAGAGGTATTAAAGGGCTGCGGAAGGGAATCGCAAAAAAGTACGAACGGCTGTGGGGTGTCGAGCTGGACGCGGAGACGGAGGTGCTGGCGTGTATCGGCTCGAAAGAGGGCTTTAGCCATTTGTGCCTGGCGATGTTAGGGCCTGGGGATACGGCGATTGTGCCGGACCCCGCCTTTCCGATACATAATTATGCGGTTGCATTGGCCGGTGCGAATGTGATATCGGTGCCGTTGGGCTGTGATGAAAAGTTCCTGAACAATATAGCGATGGTCTGTGAGAATATGTTTCCGAAGCCGAAGCTGCTGATTTTGAATTACCCCCATAACCCCACGACAATGACCGTAGAGGAAGGGTTTTTTGAGACGGTTGTGGACGTGGCGAAGCGGTTCGGCGTGGCGGTTATTCACGACTTTGCCTACGGCGAGACTTGTTTTGACGGCTATAAGGCGCCGAGCTTTCTTTCGGTTAAAGGGGCGAAGGACGTCGGGGTCGAATTTACTACGATGAGCAAGCCGTATAGTATGGCTGGTTTTAGAATCGGCTTTGCGGCAGGCAACAGGGATATGCTCGATTACCTCGCCACGATAAAGGGCTATTATGATTACGGTATATTCCAGGCGGTGCAGATAGCAGGCATCATAGCGCTTCGGGATTGTAACGAGGACGTAATCGCCCAAAGCAAAAGGTATCAGTTGCGGCGGGATGTGGTGTGCGACGGTCTTGCGAGAATCGGCTGGGATGTACAAAAGCCACGGGCAGGGATGTTTGTGTGGGCGAAGGTGCCCGACGACCACCTAAGGGGCAAGGGCAGCATCGATTATGCGATGGACCTGATGGAGTACGCGGAGGTTGCGATTGCGCCGGGCAGGGCCTTCGGCGAAAATGGCGAGGGCTATATGCGCATAGCACTTGTCGAGAACGAGCAGCGGCTGCGGCAGGCGATTCGCAATATCGGGCGATTTGTGCGGGAAAAGCCCGTAAGAAAGACAAAAACGAGCGGGGAATAAACTCTAATCAAGCGGTATTTTGGTGGATAGCAACCCAAAGGTTTTTTTGCGGCTAAAGCAATTCTTGAAGATTTTTTACAGGTTTATTGCCCTCAGATTGCCCTTTACGGCCCTTTTAAGCGGTATTCGGCGGTATTAGTTTTGAGTTGTTTGGCAACGCTCAAGAAATTTGAAAAAAAGACTTGACTTCTGTGGACCAATTTGGTTTAATATCATCATCAGCTTTGGGGGCTGAGAAAACTCACAGTAAGAAGTAATCTTTATTTTGCTTTTTAGCAGTTTTTGTTTGTTTAACTTAGAGTCTATAACAAAACCTAAAATGACTTTAATAAAGGCGTCTGGATTCCCGCTTTCGCGGGAATGACAGAAGGCGATGAGCGGTTTTGTTAAAAGCTCTTAGAATTTTTGTACGGATGCATACCAGCAAATGGGGTGGAGAAAACTCGTAGATGTGTTTGTGCTTTTGCACAGATAGGTAGTTAACGCGGTTGCGTTACTGCCCAAATCGGGTGGAGAAACTCCTTGGGGCAAGAAAGCTCAAAACATAGCGGCGCCGCAGTTCTGCGCGCAGGATGAGCGGAACTTTCGCCAAAAGGTTTTTTGGCCTTTGTGGAGGAGGTAAATATGCGGCCCGGGTGCGTTGTCGAGATGAAGGATAAAGGCAGTTTAGGTTTTCAGGAGACAATCGTGTGCTGAATGCTTTTGGGACAAAGAAGGGATTTAAGAAGGTCAGGGTGATGATAAAAACAGGGTTATTGAGTTCATTGATTGTTGCGACATCGGTCGTCCCGACCTTTGGCGGCTATACGGCGGTGCATCAACCGCCCGCCGGCGACAAGAACCACGCTGAAATCTTTGGTGGTATTTACGGCGGGACTTTTGCCGGGCAGGGAATCCCACTCATATATGGTATGTGGACAAGATACTCCAACAATACGGTTACAGCTTATCGAATTGATGATTTCAAGGGGGGAGGAACACCCGCTCTCGACATAGTTACGGGTGAGGTCGGCGAAGCAGCGGACCAGATATGGACAGGCAGCATAGCCATCATAACTGCGGAGGCCAAGGCCAGGTATGCGGTCTTTAACCAATCGTTTGGCCACAATGGTGGTGGGCTGGAGACAAACGGCTATGAAGAACTTCTCACCGCAGTGGGCCAGTCGGTTGACTTCGGTATAGGATGCGACTTTCTGTGGGGCATTCAACCCGACAGATTTGAATGGTGGTCGCTGGTTTCCGCAAACGATGAGCCATGTCCCCGCGACCATATAGTCACTTACAAAATAGAGGGTCTTGAAACCGACCGGACGGTATGGATGCTGTTTTTTGAAGATTTGCCTTCTGCTCGGACGGACAGGGACTACAACGACTTTGTTGTGGAGGTAAGAGCCGTTCCCGAACCGGCCACAATTGTCCTGCTTGGGATGGGAGCATTAATAACTTTTACTCGGAGAAAACGGTCTGTTTAAGGAGGTTATTTGAATAAGAACGATTTACGTCATTGGGCAAACAAACGGCCCAGCGAGTTTGATGAATATTCTTTAACAGAGAAAGGTGAAATATGAGAGCGATAATGAAAATCAGATTACTTAGTTTGTTGGTTGTCGCAACGTTACTTGTGCAGAGCGCATCCGCTACGCTGCTGCCGATTAGCTCGTACGAAGATGGTTACTGGCAGGGCAGCAGGTACTATGACATTGCGGTAGATGACAGCTATCTCCGTGGGCGTATAGACTTTGCCGTCTATGATACAGTGGCTTACGCAGGCGAATTCATCAGCGTGGAGATAGAAAACCAATTCGAAGGCCGATACATCTACGCATATCAGATACTTAACGATTACCCTGCCAGTGAGCAAGCGGTTGAGTATTTTGCCGTGTTCAACCTCGAGGAAGTCCCTATGGATGTATATGAAGACAGCATCGATTCGGTTGAGGATACGCCGGATAGCGGAGTAGCTGCAACCTGGAAACATTTTGCTGAATCCAATGTGAAAGCGGTCTGGGAATTTGGGGCAGAGATTTTAGCTGCCAGCGAGCATTCGTGGTTTTTGGTATTCAGCAGCGACCGTTCACCTGTTCCAGGCGATTATGAGATAAGCACCGAAAGGGGCGAGTTTCCGGCTGTGCCTGAACCCAGTGTGATAGCGTTGCTTGGCATCGGCGGTGCGATGCTTTTTGCAGGGCGGAGAAGGTCTGTTTAGTAACGCTTGAACAACTAATTTTACAGCGGCAGCAGATTGATGATGACCAATAATTTGATATTCGTTAAATGGCGGTTTGTAGTATTAGCCGTTGCGGTTATTGCGGCGGGTCTGGCTGGGCCGGCGTACTGCCAGATGGGCGGTACCGTGCTTTTGCTTCAGCAAACCCCGCCTCAGGGCGGCACAGTAACTCCGGACGCAGGGGTGTATCGCTTTGAGCTGGATGAGGAGGTTACTCTGACCGCCGTTCCAAAGCCCGGCTATCAGTTCGTTTACTGGCTGGGTGACGTCAGCGACTCAATGGCAAACACCACTATCGTATATCTTGATGCGCCGAAAATCGTTATTGCGGTGTTTGAGCGGGCCAGCTTTGAGCTTTTGCCCGTGGAGATAGAGCCAAAGAGTATGCCTGGTGGTGGTTTGAGACGCAGTACTGCAGATTACGCTCGGCGTGGCGGAGGTGGTGGTGGCGGTTGGAGACCACGCAAATGGCGATGGCCGGAATGGCCTGAAGAAGAGGAGGAGGATTTCCCAGCCCCGGAGGAGGGAAATGATTTTCCAACCCCGCCGCAAGATCAAGATGAGGATTTTCCAGTACCCATACCGGAGCCGGCGACGGGAATACTATTGGCTGTGGGCATGCTGGCATTGATGAGAAAACAAGGGGCAAAGAACAGGCGTAACAGATACAAGTGTATCGGAAAGAACAGTTCATAAAGAGATTGTGAAAAAGGTCAAAGTTTTTGGTGAAGGAATACGTGTAAAGAAGCGATAATCAAATTTGCCCCCCCCTATCTTTGGCGGAAGCTATAGCAAAGCTAAGGGAAAAACCGGAAGGCAGATATGCCTTCCGGTTTTTTAATAGCTTCAGTATCCTTATGAATGAGTAATTGCTCGCCTATTGGCCCGGCTGTTTCAAGCGACCCTGCTATAATTTAGGATTTAAATCCTAATATCTAAATCCTAAGTCCTAAACAAATTCAAATTACCAAAGCTCGAAATTCAAAACAAAAGGGGGTTGAGCTTATGAATTTTGTATTTTATGATTGTTTAGAGTTTAGAGATTGGGATTTAGGATTTATACTTTATTATCTTTTGGTTTTTGTGGTTTTTGGGGGTTTTTTTCCGAGCAGTTTGTCGGCCTGTTCGATTGTTTCGGGCGGCCATTGTCCGGCGGACTGTAATTTTTTTAGATTGTCTAATTGCTTAATACTGATAATGGTTCGACACTTCGGGAACCTGTTGCAGCCCAGGAAAGGCCCTTTTTTGCCCTGCCTGATTACGAGTTCTCCTTCTTTGCACTTGTAGCACTTTACGCCGGTTGGTTCTGCCGGTTTTTTTGCCGGCAGGACGTTGCCATCTTTGTCGAGCTTAAGGGTGGTTTTGCAGTTGGGGTAATCGCTGCATCCGAGGAACGGGCCGAATCGGCCCCGCTTATATATCATTGGCTTACCGCAGAGGGGGCATTTATGTTCGCTGGTCTTCTGCTCGACCATCCGGCCATCTTTATCGCAGGGGCAGGCAAATTTGCAGTCCGGGTACGTCGAGCAGCTCAGGAACCTTCCGTTTTTGCCGAATCTGTAAACTAACTGCTCACCGCATCGGGGACATTTATATTCACTGGGGCTGGTCTCGGCCTTGGCGTGCTTCATCTGTTTGGTGGCCGTGTCGAGGTTTTGTTCGAATGGGCCGTAAAACTCTTTCAAAACCTCGAGCCAGTCGAGGTGCTGCTCTTCGATTTTGTCTAACTGCTCTTCCATATGACGGGTGAAGGCGATGTCCATTATTTTGGGGAAATACTCGTTTAGTTTGTCGGTAACTATCTCGCCGAGGTCGGTTGCAAAGAAGTTTTTGTCTTTCTGCTCGACGTAGCCCCTATCCTGAATGGTGCTTATGATTGGGGCATAGGTGCTCGGCCTGCCGATACCCTCTTTTTCGAGTGCCCTTACCAGCGAGCCCTCGGTATATCGGGCAGGCGGCTTGGTAAAGTGCTGCTCGGGTTTGATGTCAACCGCTGCCAACTGCTGACCGGGTTTCATTGCGGGCAGTCGCTGCTCGCTTGATGTGGTGGGCCAGAGTTTCGTATAGCCGTCGAAGATTAGAGTTCTGCCGCTGGCTTTGTACCAGCACCGGCCGAGCGAGGTCTCAGCGGCGATATTTAGATTTGTTACATTCCATCTGGCCGGTGCCATCTGGCAGGATATAAAGCGACGCCATATCAAGTCATAGAGTTTGAATTGGTCGCCGGTTATCAGCGACTTTATATCGGACGGCGCAAGGTCGGGGTCGGTCGGACGAATTGCCTCGTGTGCCTGCTGGGCGGTTCTTTTTGAGGTGTAAACGTTGGCCTTTTCCGGCAGATAATCGCTGCCGAGGTGCCTGCCGATATAGCCGCGTACCTCGCTGATTGCTTCAGGTGCCAGATGCGTGCTGTCGGTTCTCATATATGTAATAAGCCCGAGATGTCCCATCGAGCCCAAATCAAGGCCTTCGTATAGCTGCTGGGCAACCGCCATAGTTCTCTTTGCCGAGAAGCCCAGCCGATTTGAAGCGGTCTGCTGCAACGTGGAGGTTATAAACGGCGCCGATGGCCGGGAGACGGATTGCCTGGTCTGCATACCGGCGAGCTTAAACTTTGCCTGCTTTAGGGCGTTGAATACCTCCTCGGCCTGTTCACTGCTGGACGCCTCGAACTTCTTATCGCCGATTTTGTCAAGCTGGGCCTTAAAGGCGTTGTGTTCGGTGAGCCACTTGTTTTGTTCTGCGATTGTCGGCGGCTTGTCTTTTTCAGTTTTCACAGCCGTAAAATCGAGCCACTGCTGACGGTGGTCGCTTTGGGAATCAGTGGTAAAGACAGCGGGGATAAGCCAGTACTCTTTGGGTTCGAAGCTGCGAATCTGTCTTTCTCTTTCGACAATCATTTTAACGGTGACGGACTGCACCCGTCCCGCCGACAGCCCGCGGGCGATTTTTTTCCACAGCAGGGGGCTTATCTTATATCCGACGATTCTATCGAGAATTCGCCTGGCCTGCTGGGCCATAACCTTGCCCATATCGAGCTTGCCGGGCCTGTCGAAGGCGCTTGTTATCGCCGGTTTGGTTATCGCATTGAAAATCACGCGATAGACTTTCCCCTGCGGCACATCGAGGATTTGTGCGAGGTGCCAGGCAATTGCCTCGCCTTCACGGTCAAGGTCGGTAGCGAGGTAAAGGTCGCTGCATTTTTTCGCAGCCGCCTTTAAGGATGTTACCGTTCGCTTTTTGCCCGGTATTAAACGATAGGTCGGCTCGAAGTTATTTTCTATATCCACGTTGAGGCCCTTTGAGGGCAAATCGCGGATGTGCCCCATCGAGGCCTTTACCTCAAAGCCGGCGCCGAGATACCTGTTTATCGTACTGGCCTTGGCGGGCGACTCGACGATTACCAGTGATTTCTTATTTGAACCCGACTTCGCCATTTTTAGCTTTCTTACCGCAGATACTTAATTGTCATTCCTGCGAAAGCAGGAATCTATTTACTAATCGGCCGTTTCAAGAATAAAATTTAGAAAAGGACAAATACAGGTGAATTGCACGGATGTCAAGGAAAACAATTTCGGCACCGCTCCGAAACTTTCTTTATTGTCGTTTGTTAGAAAGGTGCGATTCTGCAGGTGCCGGTTTCTCAGATGGAAGGGCAAATTTTATCAGTTGTGCAAAAATTCGGTCCGCCACGGGATTTCTGCCTAAAAGCTCCATAAGATTCAGACTGCAAAAGATAATTTTGCCTTCGCCGTGCGGTATCACCCCGACGGTAGTCGCCATAACAGGCGGCGCCTGGCAGAGCCCTGCAATCGTCTCACCGGGGAAGTCCCGTATCCCCCACGGGGCAAAGACCTCGCCGTATTGCCAGTCAAAAACGGCAGGACCTGGAAGCCCGTCAAAAATTGGATGTTTTTTACAAAATTCCCATCCTCCTAACCACGCCTTCCGTGGATATTCAAGCGGCTGAGCATCGGCTGCAAGGACACCCTCTTTTCTTAAAACCTCCAGCATCTCGTCCGCATATTGCATATCTTGTTCCATCCAGACAAGGGTTGCATCACCTCTGCGAACCATTTCCAGAACACGGGGCAGCCGCTTGCCGACATATTCATTTTTCGTATATCGACTGAGCAGAAAGATGATGTCCTTTGTATAAAAGTGGGCAAATTTCTCTTCCCACCGCATCCAGAAGGTTTGCCTCTTATCCAGATAGTGCGAAATTGCGTTCTGCCCGTCAAAATAATAAATTTTAGCTTCCGGCAGTCTTAAATCCTCGATGTTTTGAATAAGAATGTCCCTTTTCCCGTGAACGATTGCTTTGCCTTTATTTTCCAGCCTGGTGTGGATGTGGTAATAGCCGCTTTTACCGTTAAAGCCCTTATGATATTCCGCCAATGGCTGAACAAACGTTTCGCAGCCGGGTTTCAAATCGACTTTTTTTCTATCCTCGAAAATCTTCTTCTCATCGGGGTCGGTTATCTGAACTGTTAGCTCGTAAGTACCTGAAACGTCTGTCTCATTGATTAGCGTAATTTTAATCGATATCTCTTCGTCGCTATAGCCGACAGAGGGCAAAGGTGTTATCGCCAGATGAAGCGGCTTCATCGCATCAGCGAGGATTTCCGGCGCAAACTTCGGGTTACGGAACATATCCACCATCCCCGATGTCCCTAAGATATGATGGCAGTGCCAGCCGTTCAGGGCGAAGCCGTCGATTCGAGGGTTCAATCGCATCGCCTCTGCCAGCCGGGCGAATCCTGTTCCCTGAACTGTCCCCGTAAGCCGGCAGAAATTGCCCGGGTCGTTAAAATCTTCTTTCAGCCCGAGCCGGTTAAAATTTCGGCTTAACAGCTCCAGCCAATCTTTAACTGCTGCGCCGTCCGATTTCGGTATAACAGGGGCGTATTGCTCAACGAGCTTCGGCAAATCCGAAAGCGCCGTAAAGCACCGGCTCTCGCCGTTAAACAGGGCCATATCGGCGCTGGGCGGCGAAAAATGCAGATGCTCAAGGTAAAGGCGGTCCCGCCAGACAGTCGGCTTATTCAAGACCGTATGCACGTCCATCAGCACGGCGTATTGGTTCTCGTATGGCCGCAACATCGGTATAAAACCGCTCTCGGAGCTATACGTCAAAAGCCGGGACGGGTCTTCTTCGTGCACCATCCTCATCATTCGGTCGATGTAATCGCTTAAATTGTTTGCGTTCACCTGCCTTTCATTGGCACAGTTCCACCATATTAACGAGGGGTGATTTCGGTCTCTGCGGACCAGCCGTTGAAATTTCTGAAGGAACAGCTCTCTCTCGAATTCCTCGGCGGAGTTCCGGGCATTTCTATGTCCCCGGCGCGGCGCTCCGCCGGGCTCCTGATGTATCATCAACCCTAACGTATCCGCCATATCCAGCAGAACAGGCGTTGCGCAGGTCCTGTGTGCAGAAAGGGCATTTAATCCTAATAGCTTTGCCGTTTTGATTTCTCTCTCCGCCAGTTCCTTACTCGGATAGGCGATAGTCTTAGGATAGTACCCCCAGCTAATGCAGCATTTTAAGAAGATTCGTTTTCCGTTAAGGTATAAGTCCCCGTTCTTTTCTGTAAAAAAGCGCATTCCGAAACGGGTGCTGCAGGTGTCGAACACCTTTTCCGCCTGCTTTACTGCTCTGCTTTGCGTAGCTTCGCAGAGCAAAGTAACCTTCAAGTTGTAAAGAGACGGACTTTCCGGAGTCCACAACCTCGGCTTCGGTATGACGATACTGTTTTCAACCACCCTTTGCTCGTTAGCGGGAAAAACGACCTCTTCTTCGTGCTCGATAATAGTTTCACTGTTGTTTTGTCCGTAAGCGGTAACTTGAAAGATAAGCTTGCCTCTTAAATCCGGCCCCTTATTCTGTAGGGTCGTCTGGATACGGACGGTCTTTAGGTCCTGCTGCGGCTGAACGTAAACATCTTCAACATACAACGGCTCAGTTACCAGCAGCTCTACATCCTGCCAGATTCCGCCGAAGTTATGGCTGTCCGGCAGATTGACCCCGCCGAAGGCGATTGGATTGTAATCCCGCCAGTTGTCGCCGCCGCCGGGGTCGGTTACGCGAACCGCTAAGAGATTTTTGCGCCCGTAATTAACAGCATCGGAAATATCCACCTCAAAGGGCGTAGAGCCCTCCATGCTATATCCGATAAGCTTCTTATTAAGATAGACTTCTGCACGGTGCCGCACCGCCCAGAATTTAAGCCGAAGGACTTTTCCTTGATATTCCTGCGGGATTTCTAATTCCCGCCAGTACCACGCTACGCCGTCGAACTGGGGATATTTCTCCTCCCAGGTAGAGGGTACCGGAATCGGCTCACCCTGTTTTAACATCTCATCCCAGCCGACGGTCGGTAAGTATCGAGGTACCCGGCTTAAATCGTCCGGCTGTAAAAATACCTTCTCCTTTTGCCACTGAGCCGATGTGTCGAACCAGATTTGCCACTGGCCATTCAAGGAAACGCAACGGGAATCGCACATACCAGTTTGAGAGGACAGCAAAATTAAAGCAACACACAGAACCGCCTTTAAATTCTTCATACATTTTTTCCCTCTGTAACGAAGAGCTTATTGACTCAAACTGACCGTCGGTCAGTTTGAGAATGCAAAAATCAAAGTTAAAAATGCAAAACTGCGGAATCCCGACTCTGTCGGGATGGCTATTTTCATTATAGTTTTATTTTCCATAATTGTGTATCACATAATGGTTTATATCGGTTCTTGGCAATAAATCGGTCAGTCTGAGTTATTAAGCAGGGGCTTTAATTTTCTAATTGCGTTGCCGCGGTGAGATATTGTGTTTTTTTCTTCGCGGGTCAGTTGCGCCACGGTTTTATTTAAGTGCGGCACAAAGAAAATGGGGTCATAGCCAAAACCGTTTTCTCCAATCGGGCTTTCAGCTATAATCCCTTCCAATGTCCCTTCAGTTTCAGTCAGGACCTTCTTCGGGCTTGCCAGGCACAAGTTGCAGACGAATCGAGCCGTCCTTTCTTCCTTCGGTACACCTTTCAATAGATTCAGAACCTTGGCCGTGTTTTTGCGGTCAATAGTTCGTCGCTCGTCGCTCGTCGCTCGTCGCTCGCCAAAACGAGGGGTTTGCATGTCAACTTTTATCATCTTTTCCTTTGTGTCTTGGTGTCTTTGTGGCAAAAAATCTGCAAATCTTGCGCTTTTCACCCCCGGCTGACCGCCGAGCGCATCAACTACCAGCCCCGAGTCGTCGGCGATTGTCCGCAGTCCCGTCTGTTTGGAATAGCCGAGAGCTTTTTTGCGTGCGTTTTCGGTAAAGGTGACACCATCTTCTTTAATCTCGGCAATGTTACTGAAGTCTGATAAGCCGACCCACTCAATGTCACCTGCCAGCATTGCCCTTAACTCAGCAATCTTACCGGGATTGGTAGTAGCAACAAGAATCCTGCGTCGGTCTTTCAAAGTTCCCCTCCGTTTCACAGCTTTTTGAGTCTGTCGATTTCGTCTTGGATTTGCTCAATCACTTCAGGGTTGTCTATCTTGCTCTTCTTTCCGCTTTTTCGGGAGTAGATAAAAAACACGCGCCCTCCATATTTTTTCTCAAACTTCGTATGGTTTTGCTCGTGCATGTTCTCCCACTGATAGTGGTCGAGAGCTAACCCGGAGACCGACTTGATCTGAAGCCCGATGTACTTGTCTTTTACCTTTATGAAAAAGTCCACGCTGAATGTCCTATCCCATTCATCGGGAGCGGGCCGGATTTTGACACCAAGGATTGACTCCAGTTGTCCGTATACGGTGTTGATTTCCTGCCGATACCCTTCGTAAGTTCTATTCAAGACAAGATTATAAGCGTAGTCTATGCACTCTTGCTCTTGGATGGATTCCAATTCATTCTGGACGACCTCGGACAGCTTTATATACAACTTGCAGCCGAGTTCGGCAATGTATTCCCGTGTGACTTTGATACCGTTTCGCTTTTTTTGAACAGCATTGTTAAAATAGTATTTCTCCCATTCCTCGAATGACTTCGGTGTGCAAGTCCTGATAAGCTCCGATGTAGGACCTACACTATGCGCCTTGTTAAGCCCCCATCTGTTCATTCCATAGTTTAAAAGTGTCTCCCGTTTAAACTTCAGATTTCTTCCCTCACGACCCTTTATCCATTCCTTTTCCATCAATTCCTCTCTCCGGAAGCTAGAAACCTTCCCTTCAGTTTATAGGTCAATTCCGTATCAACGTCTGCCAGGCCTCGCTTGATTAAGTGAGCATTCAGAAAAGTCTTGTTTTCAAGATACAGATAACACAGAAGGTTGTCCCGCGTGTCGTGCTTTATTGCGTCAAATTTCATGAAAACTCTTTGGGTTCGCGTACTATTTTTTAGGAATTCAACTGCATCAGTCCGCTTTTCCGGTTTTTCCTTCACACCCAACAGTTTCACTCTCAGCCCATCACCAATAACCAGCTCCTCCGGTGAGAGGACTTCTCTGACGCGGTAGTATTTCTCTCTGCCGCGACTGGAGTGATTGATTTTGGAACCGAACGCCAGTTTTCGCGGGTCAATTTTTTTGTCGAATTTGACAGGGTCTTTGAAAATATAGGGCAGTTTTTTTATCTCCTCTTTCCAGTCGATATCATCTTCTCTGTTTTGTGCGAGTTCAAAACTAAACCTATCGAAGAACCCTTTGTCTTTCAAACCGAGTTTTCCTTTTATGATGGATATATAATTGGCGTTTATCTCGTATCCTATCGAATTTCTTTCAAGATTTTTTGCAGCAAGGGTAGTTGTGCCGCTGCCGAGAAATGGGTCAAGAATCGTATCGTTTACAAGGCTGAACATTTTGATTAGCCGGCGAGGTATCTCTTCAGGAAACACCGCAAGGTGCTTATCTTGTTTTTCGCCGGGGATATTCCAGTGGCCACTAAAAAACTCGTTCCACTCATTTATTGTGAGTTTTGATTTTTCCTTAATCTCTTTACTGGCCTTAGGTGGGGTACCATGCTTTTTGAAAATCAATATGAACTCATAGTCAATTTTGAGGATTCCATTTCTTGGAAATGGGAATGACCCCATTATCGTCGCACCACCCGTTGTATTACACGTTGTAACCTTTTGCCAGATAATCGCCCCCATATAGTCAAAGCCGGCGGTTTCACAAAATTTTATAATTTCCGTTCGTATGGGAATAACCTTATATCTTCCGTAATAAACGGAACGGGCGAACTGGTCGCCGATATTCACACACAATCGGCAGCCCTTATGTAAAACCCTGTTACACTCATTCCAGACCAGATTTAGATTATTGATGTAATTTTCGTACGTGTCGTTGAACCCGATTTGACCGCCGTTTCCATAATCTTTGAGCTGCCAATAGGGGGGGGACGTAATGATTAGATGGACAGATTCGTCACTGACCTCTGTCATACGTCTCGAATCGCCGATAATTACTTTATGATGCGTCATAATCAGCTCATTAATTTTTTTAGCAGTGCCCGCTGGAAGTGGAGGCGGTTCTCGGCCTGGTCGAACATAATCGAATTGGCGGATTCGGCCACCTCGTCGGTGATTTCGTAGCCGCGATAGGCCGGCAGACAGTGCATAATCTTAGCATCCTTTGGGGCCGCCTGCAGCAGTTCGGTATTTATCTGAAAGCCGGCAAAGGCCGCACATCTTTCTTCCTTTTCGGCCTCCTGGCCCATACTGACCCATGTGTCGGTATAAATAATGTCGGCACCGACAACGGCCCGGCCCGGGTCGCTTGTCTGAGTGACTGTTCCGGCTGATATTTGATTGGCCGTCTTAATTGATTTGTCGTCAAGCTCATAGGCGGCGGGCGCTGCGATGGCCATTTTCATACCGAGCTTTGCGCAGGCAAACGCCAGCGAGCGGGCCACGTTATTGCCATCGCCGATGAAGGTGATTTTCACGCCTTCCAGCCGTCCGCAATGCTCGCTTATAGTCAGCGCATCGGCCATTGCCTGGCAGGGATGCAGCCGGTCTGTTAAGGCGTTTATCACCGGCACCGCTGCGAACTCGGCCAATTCAACGACGGTGCTATGCTCGAACGTCCGTGCCATTACGCCGTCAACGTATCGGCTCAGAACCCTTGCGATGTCCTTAATCGGCTCTCGTTCGCCGATGCCGCCGATATCTTCCGGCTTGACATAGATTGCATCACCGCCGAGGTCTGTCATAGCGACCTGAAAGCTTATTCGCGTCCGCAGGCTCGGCTTCTCAAACAGCATCGCAAGCGTTTTGCCGGCCAGGCACAAATCACGTTTGCCGGCTTTGTATAGCTTCTTCAATTCACTGCTTTCAGCCAGCAGCTCTTTTAGCTGCTCAGCAGAATAATCATTTATGGAAAGAAAATTTTTCATTTTTGGCTCTCCGTCAAAACGTTATCAAGGATATCAACTGCCTGGTCGATTTGGTCTTTGGTAACAATCATCGGCGGCATAAACCGTAGGACGGTATCTGCGGTGCAGTTTATCCGCAGGCCGTTCTTTAAACATTTATCAACTATCTCGGCTCCGCCGCTTCTTAATTGAACGCCAATCATCAGGCCGATTCCGCGGACGTGGTCGATGATGTGATGTTTCTGTTTTAGCTGTTCGAGCTTCTCTTTGCAATGTTCGCCCATCTTCACTGCGTTTTCCAGCAGCTTATCTTCTTCTATCGCCTCAATCACCGCGACTGCTGCTGCGCAGGCCAGTGCGTTACCGCCGAACGTCGAGGCGTGTTTGCCGGGCACCAATGAGGCGGCGATTTCTTCTCTGGCCATCATAGCCCCTATCGCAACGCCGCCGCCGAGCGCCTTTGCCATTGTCATAATGTCCGGCTCAACGTCAAAGTGCTGGTATCCGAACCATTTTCCGGTCCTTCCGATTCCGGTCTGGACCTCATCGAGTATCATCACAGCGCCGTTTTCATCACAAAGCCGGCGGATGACCCGCAGGTATTCGCCGGCGGCGACGTTTATGCCGCCTTCACCCTGAATCGGCTCAATTAAAACCGCCGCAACCTCATCGCTGAACGCCGACTCCATCGCAGCGATATCGTTAAACGGCACATAAACAAACCCCGGCAGCAGCGGCAGAAATCCCTTGTGATATTTCGGCTGAGCGGTCGCCGTCATCGTGGCGAAGGTTCGGCCGTGAAAGCTGCCCTCGGCGGTGATGAATTTGTATTTCTCCTGCGCTGTGTGCAGCCGGGCAAGTTTCATCGCCGCCTCGTTGGCCTCTGCGCCGCTGTTGCAGAAAAAGCACTTACCGCCGAACGCCCGCTCACTCAGTAGTTTAGCTAATTTGCCCTGCGGCTCGGAGTAAAAGGTATTATCGATATGCAGAAGCTCGCCCGCCTGTCTGCGAATCGCCTCCACAACCTTCGGATGGCAGTGGCCAATCCCGCTGACGGCCCAGCCGGGGAACATATCCAGTATCCTGTTGCCGTCGGCGTCGAAAAGGTAACAACCCTCGCCCTTGACGATGACACGGTCTAAGCGCGTGTAGTTGGCGATAACGTATTTATCAAACAAATCAATCGTCTCCTTTGTGGTCATAATTCGTGTCTCGTATTTAGTGTTTCGTATATCGCTATTGTTTTTCCCGCTTTAATTTACTGATTTCTTCAGTGAGTTTTTCCACTTCCATATGAAGTCTCGTTTTCTCTTTGTTGGTTTTGACAAGATATAATATAAACAAGATAACCAAGAAGACGGCTGGAATCACAAAAACAACAAAAAAGGTAACCGTTCACAATAATTCGGGATAACAGGTATTATTCCAGTGAGCAAGCA
>CAYONQ010000040.1:0-22304 GCA_964405375.1 uncultured Pirellulales bacterium | reverse complement strand
AAAGTGTATATTGACTAAATCCCGCTGAAGAGGCGTTTGCCTTGATAGCTTGGCCCCAATTGTCTCCGAAGGTGTCACCCCAGCTATAATCGTCGGTCCCGTCGTATGGAGAATCGTCCTGGGGTTGCCAGTTAGAGATTGCGGCGGGTATCAAAACCTTCTGGCGCCAGCTCAGGTTTCCCGTTGCACTGCCATAGTTTATCGCCTGTTGCAAAATCGAATCGAGATCCACATAGCTTCCATAAAAAGGAATCCTGCCAACTTTCACTTCGCAGTTCTTGTCGCAACCACCGGCACCGTAATCACCGACGAATTCGCCGTACTGGCCGTCCATGTCTAAGTCCCACGTATTGCTCAACTCGGCAAAGTACATATCGGTCGGACATTTCCTGTAGTCGAGCGGGTCGGTGAGCTGGGTACTTCTCGGCCAGACCCACTTCATTGGTATCGAGGTTGTGGCGCTGAAGGTGTCAGGGTGAGGGTCACCGATAAGCAGCACATATTGTATGCCGTCGCCGGCCCAGTGGTTCTGCAGCCAGGACCGGATATTTTCTGCTCGCTGGTCACAGGTAGCACCTGTAACATAAGTTGTATCGCCGGCCGCTGCACCTTCCGTAACGGTTTTGACAGTATATCCGGCGGTCTGCTTGGCTGTAATAAACGCCGCCAGGTTAGCACTGCCACCTACAATCGTGTTGGTAGTAATAATCACGTAATCTGCGGGTATTAGCCCGGGTGCTTCGCCTGCGGCAGCAGCTTCTTCGGCTGCGGGGTAGAACGTTTCAAGGTCCTGCGGATTTACTATTTTCTCCAGCAGCTCCGGGGTGAATTTCTCGGTATTAGGCAACACCGGCGGAGTCGGAGAACTCAAGCCAACCGCCTCAACAGCCGATAGCGGTTGAACGGAAAGATTCGTGCTGATATTTCTCAGCACACGCACCTTTTTCTTTACGGGATTGTAAGCAGCCAGCCATACTTTGTATTCTACCAGCTTCCACTGGCGAAACAGCCCCACAGAGACCACTTCGACGGGCTCAGCCGGAAAGTATGCATTTTTACCGTAAATTGTAGTGTCTTTGCCGTCGATAATAACAGCCGGGTCCTTGCCGCAGAAGTCAATGACAGGGGCCGAGGCAGCAGCCGGCGGCGCCGGTGCGATTTCATATTCGCCCGGCAGCTCTTCCCAGTCACCGGATATCAATTGCGCCTGAACCGTTTCCAAATCTGCGTCCGGCGGCACCAAGACGCGAATAAGCTTGTACGGCAATTGAGGGTCGCCGGGGCTGCCGCCCTGCGGAGAATCTCCAAGGTTTATTACCGCCCTGTCATCAGGCAGCGCTTGAAGTTTAGCCGCCCCCAATTCCGGCAATGCGACCTCTATGCTGACCGCCCCGGCCGGGCCCTGTCGTGTAATCACGGACAAGCTCGAACCGGAGGTAGCAACCAAAGCCGTAACTAACATCAAAACAGCAAATACCGTTAACAACCACTTAAATTTCTTTAGTGCTCTCATAATCAAAACCTCCTAAAAAATACTTCTTTCCAAGTCAAAATATCTACCCGTTATATAAACTATCCTGCGGTAACAACCGCAGGGGGTTTTCACTTTACTTTGCCCGCACAATCAGCGCAGAGGATTCGGCTGTCTGAAAAATCCGGGGATATACAAACAGAAGTTAGACAGACCCGATTTGGCCAAGAGCCCTCCGCATAAAAGCACACTACCTGCCCGCAAGGGAACTTCAAAAGCATCCTCACCCACTCCTCACAAAACCGGGATACTCTAACTTTTTAGTTTACCACACTATTAGGAATAAAGTCAAGAAAATTATCGGACATACACAACTTTCAAGAGCAAAACATACGCTACAAAGGCGGAAATTCGATAAGTTCCTTTACATCAAGCAGATATGCTCGTGCAAGCAGATGGTTCGGCTTTTATCTCTTGTAGGTTTTTTTGGGGTCATAGACCTTTTCTGCGATGAATCGCAGCTCTTTGGTGCTGCCGGGCTTCAAGGCACGATAAAAGCAGGACTGATAGCCGACGTGGCACTGGCCGGCATCAACGGTTACCTTGAGAACCAGCGTATCCTGGTCGCAGTCAACAAGCATCTGTTCGACCTTTTGAAAATGGCCGCTTTCTTCACCTTTTTTCCACAATTTGCCGCGCGTCCTGCTAAAATACGTGGCATAGCCGGTCTGAACCGTCAAATCCAGCGCCTCCCGATTCATAAAGGCCATCATTAAGACCTGACCGGTCCTCACATCCTGGGCTATAACCGGTATCAGGCCATTGTCGTCGAATTCAGGAATGAATTCTGAACCTTCTTCGATGGCGGGATTTGTTGCCATTTGTCGGGTCTCCTAAATTACCATTGTTAACACCTTGCCAAAAGGGATTCTATCCGTTATTATCCCCGCAAACAAGTTTTTTAAGGCAAACTATTCCAATGGCTGATGCGAAGGCCAAAAAAGGTAAGCACATATTTCTGTTTCTTCGGATTGCGGTGGTTGCAGGCGGCATCATCTGGGGGATATTCTGGGTCTCCAAAGGGCAAAGGTGGGTCAACCTAAAACAGATTTTCCTCCAGATGAATCTGTGGCTTTTTGCGGTTGCGCTCGGGGTCTTTTTCTTCGGCCAGATATTAGTAGGATTCCGCTGGTGGCTGCTGCTTCGGACCCAATCGGTCTTCATAGAGTTCTGGGCAGCCGTTCGGCTGCATTTTTTAGGGCTTTTTTACAACAATTTTATGCCCGGCTCCGTAGGTGGGGATTTGGTCCGAGCGTGGTACGTTACCAAGCACAGCGATAAATGGTTCGAGGCGGCCTTAAGTGTATTTGTCGACAGACTAATCGGGCTGTCGAGCACGCTGATAATCGCCACCTTCTTCTACTCGCTGTTTCTGCGAGGCAGCAGCATCTCGATAGCCACCGGCGGTCAGGGTGGCTTCCTACGGTCTATCGCCGAGTACAAATGGATATTTCTCTGGTTGGTTGTTGGTGTAGCAGCGATTTTCTGCCTGCTTCTTTCACACACTAAAGGCAGGGTAATATTGGCCAGGGCCTGGTCTTATATTCGCACGCTCGGTATAAAGGTGATTAGGAAGCTAAAAGGCGCAGCAATCCTTTACTGCAGCAAGCCGCTGATAATCCTTGCGGCCTTTGGACTGACGGTCTTTTTGCAGATTTTGACAATCACGGGCTTTTGGGTTCTTGGGACGGATATGGGAATAGCCGCCGGCCTCAAATATTACCTGGTTTTCTTTACGCTGACGTGGGTATTAGGGGCGGTGCCGGTGAGCATTAGCGGTGCGGTGGTGGTGGAGGGGTCGCTTTATTATCTGTTTACCCACTTTGCCGGTGTCGGCAAAGAGCAAGCAATGGCGATAGCCCTCTGTCAAAGGGCGGTATGGATGCTGACATCGCTGCCGGGGGCGGCAATACATCTGCTCGGCGCCCATCTGCCAAAAGACTTTTTTGTTGACTATAAGAAGCCCGTAAATTAACCTATATGGTGTTCGATTGGCTGCTGTCTTTGAAGCGCCTTCGATAAAACAAAAACAGTAAATCTATAACGGCAAAGGACTGTTGTTTAAGGATATGCCGATTACAACGCGTCTTAAAAGCTATTTTTTTCGCGGGTTAGCGGTACTGTTGCCGACTATCCTGACCATCTGGATATTCGTATGGGGGTACAGATTCATCTACGACAAAATCGGGGTTCATATAAAAAAAGGGCTTCAGTACCTGATAATACTTGCAGGCGGCAGCAAGGAAGAGCTTGGCAGATTTTGGATAGGTGGAGCGTTATCCATGGCCGGCTTTGTTATTGCGCTGATTGCCGTATTCATATTGGGGGCATTTCTGGCCAGCGTGGTCGGCAGAACGCTGTGGCGAATGGTCGAGAAGTTCATAATGAACACGCCGCTTTTAAGGCAGGTCTATCCCTACATAAAACAGGTTACCGACTTCCTGTTCACGCCGGAAGAGGAAAAAAAGAAGGTGTTTTCAAGGGTCGTCGCGGTAGAGTATCCCCGCAAGGGTATATGGTCGATGGGTCTGGTTACCGGCTCAGGGCTTAAAAAAGTCATAGACAACGTCGAAAAGGAATTTCTTACCATCCTTATACCCACTTCGCCGACACCATTTACCGGCTTTGTGATAATGGTGCCCAAAGAACAGACCATAGATTTGGATATGACGATAGAAGAAGCGCTGAGATTTGCAGTCAGCGCAGGAGTAATAGCCCCCGACAGCGGCCAGACGAAATTTGCTCTGCCGAAGCTGAATTCGGAAGATAAAGAAGAATAAGAACGGATTTTGCCGTCGGAAAACAGTTAAGGAGAGCAATTTTGCTTTTTACAATTACCGGTAAACATATCGACATAACGGAAGCTATCAAAAGCCACGCCCAGCAAAAGACCTCCAAGCTTCCCAGGTACTACAATAGTATCAGTCAGGTCGAGGTAATCATCGGCGGTAAGCCAGGCGGCAACATCGGCGTGGAGATAATTGCAAGAGGCGAACACAGCAAGGTCTTCGTTGTTACCGAAACCGGCGAAGACGCTTACAAGTGTATCGACGTGGCTGTCCACAAACTCGAAAGACAGCTTAGAAAGAAAAAGGGCAAGGAGCGCAACAATAAGCACACAATCGGTGAGCAGTAACGCACAAGGGCATAACAGCGTAAGAACACAGCCACCGGCGGTCTTATGCACTTGCGACTGCAATATGGCAGCCAGACCGGTAAGTTTATGATATTGGGAAGATAAAATGAAGTTTGCAGATTTTGTCTGCTTTGAAGCGGTAATTGCTGAACTTAAGGCCAATGACCGTGATGGCGTAATAGCAGAACTCGTCTCGGCACTTGATAAGGCCGGCCGACTCGGCAAAGGAAACAGTGAAGAAATCACCAAGGCGGTGATAAAAAGAGAAAAGGAAGCCAGCACAGGAATGGGCAAAGGCATTGCCGTACCGCACGTGAAACATCCTGCAGTTAAGGATGTGGTTGCCTCTATCGGGCTAAGCAGCACCGGCATCGATTTTTCCGCTCTTGACAAACAGCCGGTCTATTCGGTGATACTTCTGGTCAGCCCCGCAGACGACCCTGATAAACACCTGCAGGCGATGGAGAATGTCTTCAAACATCTGCAAGAGGAAAAGTTTCGCAAGTTCCTCAGACAATCCCGCAGTCCCCAGCAGATTGAAGAGCTTCTCATAGAGGCCGATGAAAGCCCGTTTTGATAAGAGTGCAAATTTACAGATATGTGTCAGTCGGCGCCGCATCAACAAATAATATAGGCACTGAAAATGCGGCAAGGAGAAAATACATTGGAAGGTGTGGTTTGTGAAACGGAAGTTGAGATAAAAAACGCCGACGGACTTCATATGCGCCCCGCAATGCAATTTGTTGACGTTGCAAACCAGTTTGATTGCGATGTTACCGTCAGCAGCGGCGAAATTAACGTGGACGGCAAGAGCATTATGCAGATGAGTATGCTCGCCGCAACTTGCGGCACAAAGCTAAAAATTAAAGCTGAAGGTGCGGATGCCCAAAAAACGATTGATGCCCTGCGAGAGCTCGTGGAAGAGAAGATGTTTGATGAGCCGCCGCCAAAACAGGAAGGTAAAAAACGAAAACTAAAAAACAAAAATGCTCAGTGTAAAACTTAAAAATGGTTTTTGGCTTTTAACTTGATTTTTAACAGAACCGTGGTATGGAAATAAAAAAGGGAATAGCTGTCTCACCGGGCATCTCCATTGCCAAGTCGCTGATTATCGACTCCGAAGATTATCGAATTCCTCGGCGGTCGATAAAGCCCTCACAGCGAATGATAGAGGTTCAGCGGGCCAGAAACGCCTTTAGGGCCGCTGCCGACGAATTAACCCGACTGGAAGCGGACCAGAAAATAGAACAGCAAAAAATAAAAGATATCTTCGCTGTCCATCTGCGCTTCCTGCGTGACAGGAGTCTGCGAAAGAAGATAACGGACTTGATACATTCGGAATCGGTAACGGCAGAGTACGCAGTTTCGGTAACGCTGCGGGAGATTGCATCAAATTTCACCAGGGTAAAAGACGCTTACATCAGCGAACGAGCGGCAGACATTTACGATATTGAAAGACGACTGCTCAGACAGCTTCTCGGCAGCAAGCGTGAGGATGTCGAGCATCTGACTGAAGAGGTCACCATTGTCGCCCGAGAGCTGAGTCCCACCCAGACCGCCGGCTTTAACAAAAAATTCGTGAAAGGGCTCGCTACCGATGCGGGCGGACGAACAAGCCATACGGCCATTGTCGCCCGCTCTTTAGGTATCCCTGCGGTGGTGGCACTGGAAGACCTTACGGAAATCATCAGGGGTGGAGACATCGTTATCATTGACGGTAACCGCGGCATCGTCATCGTAAATCCGGACGAGGGGACAATCCGCCAATACGAGGAATACTCGCGGGAATTCCTGGAATTTGAGCACAGACTTGACACAATAAGAGAAAAGCCGGCCGTAACCCGGGACGGCACCAAAATAACGCTCTGGGGCAATATCGAGTTCCCTGATGAAGCGGAAATAGTGCTGCAAAGAGGGGGAGAAGGAATAGGTTTATACCGGACGGAGTTTCTGTATCTTAACAGACCCAGCGAACCCACAGAAGCCGAGCACTACGAGGCCTACGCCGAAACGGTCGATGTTTTCAAGCATCGGCCTGTAATAATAAGGACGGTGGACCTCGGCGCAGATAAATATACCCAGAGCAGGCGTTTTGCACCCGAGCCAAATCCGTTTCTTGGGCTGCGATCCATAAGATTTTGCCTGCAGAACCTGATGATGTTCAAGACCCAGTTGCGTGCAATTTTGCGGGCCTCGGTCCTCGGTGACATCAGGATAATGTTCCCGCTAATCACCAATATTCAGGAGTTGATGCAGGCCAAGATGATTTTGCGGGATGTTATGGAGGACCTTGACGAAGAATCCATCAACTACAATAAGGACATCGAGATAGGGATTATGGTCGAAACGCCGTCAGCGGCCTTGATGGCCTCCACATTGGCCAGAGACGTCAATTTCTTCAGCATCGGGACGAACGACCTTACTCAATATACCCTGGCCGTTGACAGGGGCAACGAGCTGGTCTCCACGTTGTATTCATCGGTTGACCCCGCCGTGCTGCGGCTTATCAGGACGGTTATTCAGGATGCATACAAGGCACAAATAGACCTTAGCGTCTGCGGAGAGATGGCCTCCGAGCCGGAGTACGTTATGCTGTTATTAGGAATGGGGGTCAGAACTATCTCGCTTGCTCCGCCGATGATACCGGAGGTAAAGCAGATTATTCGCTCCGTTACAATGACAGACTGCAACAATCTGGCGAGAAAGATACTCGGCATGAATTCTGAAAGGCAGATTGCCAGTTTCCTGCGCAACGCCACGAGGAAAATCCTGCCTGAGGCCTTTTAATGAGTAACCCCGATACACCCGGCGAGATACGAGATACAAAATGTTAGTGCTGATTAAATTCAGAATCAGGGGAAATCTCAGGTTCCTCTCACATGCCGAAACCGTTAAGGTTTTTCAGCGGGCCTGTGTTCGAGCGGGCATAAAAATCCAGCATAGTCAGGGCTTTAATCCTCGTCCGAAGCTGTCGCTGCCTCTGCCGAGAAGTGTCGGCGTCGAAACGGACGATGACTTGTTATGCCTTTCGATTGAAAGTTCAGAACCATCCTTTGACACAGAGGCATTCAATACCTCGCTTGCCGAGCAACTGCCCCAGGGTTGTGAGCTGCTCTCGGTAAGCACGGCAAAAACAAAGGCCGCACTTCAACCCTGCCTGGCCACATATGTCTTGGCGGCACGGCCACAGTACGTCGATGACAAGTTAAGGGCGACGATTAAACGATTGTTAGCAAGTGAAAGTCTCAATGTCCAGCGGCAGACGGATAAAAAAAGGCCGAAATTCAAAATTCAAAATTCGCGATTCAAAAATGTGGATGTCAGGGGTTTTCTCAAATCGATTGAATTCGATAATAATGGAAATATAGCCGTCGAATGTAAAATCAGCTTATCCGGTTCAATACGACCAGACGAGATTCTGAAGCTGCTGGAACTAAACACAAACAAGTTAGCAGCACCGATTAGACGCACAAATGTGCAATGGCAGGTTAGCGGATAGCGAATCGGTTCAGGGACCGTCGGATATGAGGATAAAATAATGGCAAGAGAGATGCTTATAAACTGGCTGCAGAGCGAAGAGTGCAGAGTAGCGGTAGTTGAAGACGGCTCGCTTGAGGAGCTATACGTAGAAAGGGCAAGTCTAAGCAGCCACGTTGGCAACATTTACAAAGGAAAGGTGGTAAACATCGAAGCCGGCATACAGGCGGCATTTATAGATTTTGGAACCGCCAAGAACGGTTTTCTTCACATCAGCGACCTGCACCCCCGCTATTTCTCCGGAGTCGGCAGCAGTCAAACCGAAACCATCGGCCGAAGGCAATCACTAAAAAAACGGCTGCCTATCCAGAACTGTCTTCGTAAAGGTGATGAACTCGTCGTCCAGGTGATTAAAGAGGGCATAAAAAGCAAAGGGCCGACGCTTAGCACATATCTTGCCCTGCCGGGCAAATACCTCGTTATGATGCCGTGGATGCGAAAGCACGGCGTCTCGCACAAGATTGAAGATGAAGACGAACGCAAACGGCTGCGGCAAACCCTTGAGGAAAGCAACCCGCCAAAGGGAATGGGCTTTATCATCAGAACAGCAGGCCGGATGTGCTCAAAAAGGGATATTAAAAAGGATTTGAGGTACCTTGGACGATTGTGGAGCGTCATTGAAAAACGAATAGAAACCGAACGTGCACCTGCCGAGCTTTATCAGGAATCGGATTTGGTCATCAGGACGCTCAGAGATGTCTTTAACCGTGAAATAAGCAAAATAATCTGCGATTCGGAAAAAGTAGTTCGCAAAATCAAAGACTTTCTATCGCAGGCCTACCCTCGCTTGAAACGAAGGGTGGTATATTACGACAGCAAGGTTCCACTGTTTTACAAGTACCAGATTGAGGATGAAATCGCTAAAGTCCAGTCCCGCACAGTGGGACTTAAATGCGGCGGCTCGATTGTAATAGAGCAAACCGAGGCACTGGTATCGATAGATGTCAACAGCGGCCGATACCGCAGGCGGCAAAGTGCCGAACAGACCGCCTACGAAATCAATATGGAGGCGGCAACCGAAATCGCCCGCCAGCTGCGACTGCGGGACCTCGGCGGACTGATAATCTGCGATTTTATCGATATGCGCAATGAAAGACACCGCAGAGACGTGGAGAAGACCTTTCGCACGGCTGCCAAAACCGACCGTGCCCGCTCGAAGATACTAAAAATGAGCGGGTTCGGCATAGTAGAGATGACACGCCAGAGAATGCGGCCTTCGCTGCAATCGACCACCTATCTGGCCTGTCCGCATTGTGCGGGCACGGGTTTTGTCAAAAGCCACGAATCC
This sequence comes from uncultured Pirellulales bacterium, assembly GCA_964405375.1. Lineage (GTDB taxonomy): Bacteria > Planctomycetota > Phycisphaerae > Sedimentisphaerales > Anaerobacaceae > CAYONQ01. The sequence goes on along the minus strand of CAYONQ010000040.1, from coordinate 12,812 downwards.
TCGGCCATTGAGATTATTCGATTGCTGAATCTCTCAGCGTCGAAAGACCAAATCAAACGTATCGAGCTATTCGTATCGCCGGAAGTCGCCGACTATCTCCAGAATGTAAAAAGAGCCGCAATCACACAGATAGAGCAGTTTAGCGACAAACGCGTGATTATTCACTCTTCGCCGAATTATACCGGCGAAAAACACGGTTTGGTCTGTTACAACGTCCGCGGAAGTGTGGTAAAATTATAACCAGCAAGTAACTCGTAAGCGCACAAGTCGTAAGTTTTCCTGCCTTCTCATACTCATTTTTGGGCTTGACGAAGGGTATTGTTTCGATAATACTGTTACCGGCTCTTTAAGTGGAACCTCATTCGATGTGGTAAATCAAGGAGTGACCAATAAGTGAAATTTGACCTTGACTACGCAAGAAAGGTAATCGAGGCGGAATCCGAGGCGATAAGGTCCGTTATGCCAATTGTCGATGCCTCTTTCGCCAAGGCCTGTGAGATGGTTTACAACTGCGGCGGCTCCTGTATCGTAAGCGGCATCGGCAAAGCAGGTATTATCGCCCGGAAAATAAGCGCAACCCTGGCCTCAACCGGCACGCCGAGCCATTTCCTGCATCCCGCCGAAGCCGTCCACGGCGACCTCGGTCGGCTGCGCAAAGACGATATAGTGATTGTTTTAAGCTACGGCGGCGAAACGGACGAGGTTACCCGGCTGATAAACCTTGTCAAGCAATTGGAGATTAAACTAATAGCAATCACCAGTGACAGCGATTCAACCCTGAGCAGGTACAGCGATGTGGCCCTATGTATGGGCAAAAGACCTGAGGCCTGCCCGCTCGGCCTTGCTCCGAGTGTCTCTACCGCCTGTATGCTCGCTATCGGCGATGCGCTGGCCTTTACCGTTATGAAGGCACGCAAATTCAGTGTCGAAGATTACGTCAGATTTCACCCGGGCGGCTCGCTCGGCGCAAAGTTAATGACGGTTGAGCAGTCAATGATGTTCAAGCCGGGCGAGAAATTGCCCATCGCAAAAGTTACCGATACCATCGAACAACTGCTCAAAAAGACCAGCGACGTGAAACGCCACGGCGCCGTGATGGTCGTCGATAAAGACGGCAGATTAACCGGTATAATCACCGATGCTGACCTTCGACGCCTGATGACAAAGCAGGGTAGCTCCGCCTTCGAGCTAAAGGCCGGTGACGTTATGACCGCCGATTGCAAGAAGATAAGGTCCGATGCTTTGGCCGCTGAAGCGACGGCCATTTTTCATAAACACAGAATTGATGAGCTGCCGGTAGTCGACGCCGACGGCAAACCGGTCGGCTTAATTGACGTGCAGGATATTGTAACAATAAAAGTGGTCGGATAATCAGTGAAACGGTCAACCATCAAACCATCAAACCTTGCCGATATACAGATGCTGGTGCTGGATGTTGACGGTGTTTTGACGGACGGAACTATAATAATCAACGCCGACGGCTCCGAAAGTAAATCCTTCAACTCACTTGACGGCCACGGGATTCGAATGTGGCAGAGGGCCGGACTGAAGGTCGCTTTTTTAAGCGGCAGAGAATGTGAGCCGGTAAGCCGCCGTGCCAAGCAGCTCGAGATAGACTATTGCATCCAGAACAGCCACGACAAGCTGCCGGCACTTAAGGAGCTTCTCAAGCAGGCGAAACTTTCCGCAGAAAAGGTGGCCTATATCGGCGACGACCTGCCGGACTTGCCGGCAATGAGATACGCCGGGTTTGCAGCAGCCGTCGCCAATGCGGTCGATGAGGTCAAGCAACATGCCAATTTTGTAACCACCCGTCCGGGAGGCAGCGGCGCGGTGCGAGAAGCAATAGAATACATCCTGAAAAAAACCGGCAAATGGCAGCAGCTTACGAAAAAATATCTGCCGTAAAACTATAACTCACAACTCAAAGTTCAAAAATGGGTCCTAAACTGCGAAAATTCTTTGTATGGCTTATCTCACTGGCAGCCGTGCTCGCAATATACCTGCTCTATAATCAGCTAAGCAAAACACGTGAAATTGATATTGATACGCTGTTAGAATCCACCGGTGCCATTGCAGACAGCAACGCCGACCAGGCCGATGATGAAATCGGCTTTATTGGCGATGTCGGCGTCAGCACCGTCAAAAAGGCCAGATTCACCACCCTGAACAACCAAAAACAGATTGACCGGGAATTCGGGTTCGAGAAACTTCTCCACGAGACGGCAGACAACTGGGAGCTCGAAAAACCGTTTATGAATATCTTTAGACGCGACTTCATTTGCTCCATCACAGCCGACAGAGGGCAGGTTCAGGTCGAAACTGCCGCCGGCAAACCCACCCCAAAGGATGCGATACTCACCGGCAACGTGGTTATCCATATATTGCCCCAAAACGAAAGTTCCATCAAAGAAAGCTTTATCTATCTTGACGATGTTGTTTTCATCAGCGAAAGGTCCCAGTTTTCGACAGCCGGTCCGGTCAAATTCGTCTCCCAGGATGCTCATCTGCTCGGCAAGGGCCTGGAGCTTGTCTATAACGACCAGACGGACCGCCTCGAATTCCTCAGAATAACCCATTTAGACAGTCTCAACATCAAACCATCATCTAAGGCATCTTTATTTGCCCAAGCGAAACAGTCCACAGCTCCAGCAAGCAAGCCCCCCGACACACAACCGGCCGAGACAACAAAGTTACCATCCGGCCAGACGGACATTGAACCAGCGAACCGCTCGGACGATGAAATAGTGAACCGCCCGGCCGCCCAGCCGACCCTTTATAGATGCGTATTCAGCAAGAACTTTGTCATAGACTGCCCGCAGCAACTGATTTTCGCCGATGAAGTCTCCATCAACAACATCTCCCTGCACGGGACATCAGATGAAAAATCCGAAAACGAGGCCTATCCCAGCAAACGTGAAGCTGAACCTCCGCCGCCGCCGGCCATCGAGACACAGGACACCGAGATACGAGATACGAGATACGAGATACGAGATACGGAAGATAAACAACCTACCGACATTGTTGTAACCTGTGATGGCGGCATTTTCGTTACGCCAATGGACTCTCACAGAGCACCCGAAGATTTCGCCGAAATCGAGCCAGAAGCAACTACAACCGCCGGCAAACGGCTCGAAGAGTTCGGCGACACCACCGGCCGACCCACCTTCACCGCTCGAAGAATCGACTATAGCGCAGCCACCGGCGATACTGTTGCTACCGGCCCGTCGGAGCTTGTGTTTTATGTTAATGACATAGCCGGCACCGAAGCCAAAAAGAGCGCTGTTCCCGTAAAAGTAACCGCCCGGGAAAAAACCAAATTCTCCCCGGCATCAAATCAGGTGGTCTTTGAGGGCGACTGCCGATGCGTAACCGAATCTGGGGCAGATTCACCTATCCGGCAGAAGTATACGCTTTCGGCGCCGAAACTCACCGTAAACTTAACCGCAGGTGAAACCCCCGACATTGAACACCTCACCGCCGACGGCGGGACGGTTCAGCTCGATACCTCAAAATGGGCTGGAGAAGAATTGCTCGGCTTCGTTAAGCTAAAATGCCGCAGGTTCGATTATGATGCCCTTCAGCAATCATTCCTGGCCACGGGCCCCGGCCTGATAGTGGTCGATAATTCCAAAATCACCGGGCCACAGAAAGAAACGGCCAAGTTCAGCTTACAGAGACAATGCTACGCGGTTGTGCGGGATTTCGAGACGCTGCAATATTGCTTAAAAACGAATCGCGTTATTGCCGACGCCGCACCTCAGAGAATGCTCATTGATTACTTTCCCATCGTCAACGGCCAATATGGTCAACAGGTTGCCGCCACCGCCGGCCACATAGAGGCCGACCTTTATGAAACCGCCGACGGACGAACCGAGCTTTCAACGCTTACCGCTACAGCCGGCATCTTTTATGAAGAAGCGGACATTCAATTCATAGGCAGCAGACTATTTTACGATGCCGACAACTCTATAATCACAGCCGAAGGTGACGAATCTCAGCCGTGTCTTTTAAACGGCGCATTTGTTGACGAGATTGAATACAACTTAAAGACCGGCAAGGCAAAAAGCAAGATTATCGCCCCCGGCACATTGCAAATGAGATAAAAAGACAGATATGCCTCGTCATTAGTATGGACTAATCAGGCACAGAGCTTCTGCAAATCATCCATACTCAGCTCATCTAATTGCGTTACGATTTTTTCAGCCATTGTCAGCTGCTCGGGGTCGTAGGAACTTGTTACCGCAATGGTATGCATACCGGCGGCTTTAGCGGCCTCAAGCCCCCAATATGAATCCTCAACCATAACACATTCGCCTGCGGTGACAGGTCTGTGGTTTTTCTCGTTGAGCTTTTGCAGGGCCAATAAAGGCCCATCGGGCTGTGGTTTTCCTCTTTTTACCTGCTCGGCGGAGACTATAACCTCGAAGAATGGCCGAAGCTGGGCAGCTTCCAGTATCAGCTCAATCTCCGCCAATAGCGCACCTGAACATATAGCGATTGGTATATTGTTTTGCTCGAGCATCTGAAGAAAATTGCGCACGCCCGGTATTATCCCGGCCTCGGTTTTCGCCAGTTTTTTGAATATTTCGTTTTTTTGCCCCGCAAGATTTTCAATCTGCTGGTCTGTGAGTTTAAGCAAACCTTTATCAACCGCCAACCTGAAGACGTCAATGTCGGTTAAGCCGAGATAATCCTTATAGTAATCCTCTGTTGCTATTTCAACGCCAAACCCAGCCAGCACCTCGTTGAAGCAGCGAAGATGCAGCATCTCGGAATCGGCTATCACGCCGTCGAAATCCAATATAACCGCTTTAAGCATAAATCCGTCCTTACTCCTCCGGCACAGGGCCTACTATGCCGGGGTAATCGGTGAATGTTGATTTGTCGCCAGTGCGAATCAGCTCCGTCAGAGCCGTAATCTTGGGTGCGTTTCGAGCAACGTATCTGCGGGCAACCATTGCCTTGCGCTGTCTCATAGAGACCGTTTTGCCATCTTCTGCGGCGACCTCCATATCAACTTTCGTAGCGGCCTGACCGCACAACAGGAAGCCGTTAATTAAATCTATCGCAATATCGACCAGCGCCCTGCCGTAAAGGTCCATATATTCATTGCCCTGCTCTTTCACAACAGCAATCGAGGTCTTTAATTGCTCCGTCCCTTCGGCGAGTTTTTGGAGCAAATCTTTTACGTCGGTGCAATAGTTTTGTTGAGCAAGGTCGGCGATGAATTTTTCAGCGGTGCCGCTGACGACCCCGCGAACGGCAGCAACAATCTGCAACTGGCTCGTTCCCTCGTAAATGGTCGTAACCCTGGCGTCCCGTGCGTGCCGTTCGCAGGCGTAATCCCGCATATAGCCGCTGCCGCCGAGCACCTGAATCGAGTCGTAAGCAACCCTGTTGCACGTCTCGGAGCAGTAATATTTGCTCATCGGCGTCAGCATTGCCGCATATCTTTTATATCTTCGTGAATCGTTTTTAAGCTGCCTGGCCTGCTCTTTGTCATCGGGCGGGTCGTTCTGGAGGCGTTTTGCCAAACCAATCTCCATATCCACTGTCCGCGAGGTCTCATACAGAAGTGCCCTGCCGGCCTCGATGGCAACCTTAATATCGATGAGCATATCGCGAACGGCCGGCAGCTTTTCGATAGCCACGCCGAACTGACACCTTGTGGCGGCATAATCGCGGGCAACCCGAAAGGCCGCTTCAGCAATACCGACCGATTGGGCCGCAACGCCGATGCGGGCGCCGTTCATCAAGCTCATAACATAAGTCATAAGCCCGCGCCGACGCTCGCCGATTAACTCACACGGGGTATTATCGAAGAATATCTCGCAGGTCGGCGAGCCGTGAATACCTAATTTATCCTCCAGCCGGCGGATATGCACCGTCGGGCCCCTGTCGCAAACAAACAAGCTCAGCCCCAGGCCTCCGCTTCTGTCCGGCTCACTGCGGGCCAAGACCAAAAGCACGTCCCCGCAGCCGTTGGTTATGAACCGTTTCACTCCGTGCAGAAACCAATTGCCTTCATCATTGGCAAATGCCCGCAGCTTGACCGCCTGCAAATCGCTGCCGGCGTCCGGCTCGGTCAACACCATTGCACCGGTTACTTTACCTGCTGCGAAATCGTGCAGGTATTTCTGCTTGATTCGCTCCGATGCAAATGCGTTGATGGTCTCGGCAATTCCCTGCAGCCCGAATATGTTCATTAGCGCCGCATCCGCCCGCGAGACAATCTCGATAGCCATCGAGTAAATAAGGTTCGGGAAGTTCAGGCCGCCGAACCGATACGGCAGTGTAAAGCCCATCACCTCCGCTTTGGCAAGCTGCTGGAGTGATTCGACAATGCCCTTCGCATACGTTACCGAGCCGTCTTCGTTAAGGGTATTGCCCTGCCGGTCGACGTCCTCGGCCCGCGGGGCGATGAAATCTGCGCTTAACCGGCCTAACGAATCGAGCACCATCTCGTAATTTCGCACCGCCTCATCAGCGTCAGCAGGGGCGTAATCGAATTCGGCCGCAAACTTAAAGTTCTCTTCGCAAACCGCTGCCAACTCACGCAGGTCTATGTGGCTGAACAAAAACTGTATATCGTCGTTGTCTCGGTAGAAATTTGGCATTATTGTTTCTCATCTACAGTGACGGGGATTAGTTCTTTGATTCCTTTTTCCTTTACTGCCTTTATCATTTTCGGGACGACGACATTCAGGTCGCCGACTATCTTATAATGTGCAATCTGGAAAATCGGGGCGTTTGGGTCGTTATTGATTGCGACGATTTTTCCGCTGCCGCCCATCCCCGCCTGATGCTGAATCGCCCCGCTGATTCCGACGGCTACGTATAAGCTGGGGCGAACCGTTGTGCCGGTCTGGCCGACCTGATGGTCGTGGTCGATAAAGCCGAGGTCAACCGCTGCTCTGGTTGCCGCCGGTGCTGCGCCGAGGCAGTTTGCCAAATCCCATATCATTTTGAAGTTTTCTTTGCTGCCGACGCCCGCCCCGCCGGCGACGATTATTCTGGCCGCTTTCAGATTGACCTTTTTGGGGCGTTTGTGCTCGGCGAGAACCTCTAACGGCAAATCCTGCTGCGAAAGCTCTACCTTTTCTCTTACGATTTCACCCTTTCGGCGGCTGTCCGGTTCCGGCATCGGCATAACGCCTTCTCGGACGGTCGCCATTTGGGGCCAGCGGTCATAATTGATGATTGTTGCGATTATATTTCCGCCGAAGGCCGGGCGAACCTGAAACAGCAGGTTCTTATGGATGTCGCCGTTCTTGGAGACGCTGTGGTCGCCGATTCGCAGGTCGGTGCAGTCTGCGGTAAGGCCTGCCTTGGCCGCACTTGCGATGCGGGGTGCAAGGTCTCTGCCGGCGTGCGTGGCGCCGTAAAGCACAATCTGCGGTTTATATTTATGAATCAAATCACAGATTACCCTTGCGTAGCTGTTTGTCTGGTAATGTTCAAGCAGCGGATGCTCGGCTAAATAGACCTTGTCGGCGCCGTAATGAATTAACTTCGTTGCAAGCTCACCGACATTGTCGCCTAAAACAACGGCAGCTAATTTTACGCCTAACCTATCCGCCAGATTCCGGGCCTTGCTCATCAGCTCGACTGGCACATCTTCCAGCCGACCCCCCTGCTGCTCACCAAATACCCAAACCTCACCGTTCCTATTAACATCAATCATAATTCGTATCTCACCGCTTGTATCTCAATTCACAACTTGTAATTCACGAAATAATTTTGTCTTCAATCAGCTCGCCTATCATATCTGCAATTGCGTTGTCGGTTGGCTCGATGTTTTTGCTTTCCTTTGCGGCTAATACGACGCTCTGGATGCGGTGGACCTTGGTCGGTGAGCCGTTTCGGCCACACCAGCTAAAATCGGCACCGAGAAAATCCAAATCCCACCGACTTATAAGCAAGCCCTTTTGTTCCAACTCGCTGCATTTTTTCTCAATCAACTTCTTAATCTTTTCTTCGCTGACTTCTGACTTCTGACTTCTGACCTCTTTTTCCGCTTCAGCCGACGTTAATGCGTTTTTGTATTTCATTATCTTTTTTGCAGCGGCGACTCTCGGGGTGTTTGCGTCGCCGGTAACGGTCAAAAGTACCGGCAGGGACGCTCTAACCTGCTGGAAGCCGTTACCGACATTTCGCTGAGCCGTTATAGTCGCCCCGGCCAGATCTACAAGCCCTTCAACATAGGTAATCTGGGGGATGGCTAATTTTTCCGCCAATTGCGGGCCGACCTGTGCGGTATCGCCGTCGATTGCCTGTCTGCCGCAGAGAACGATGTCATAATCAAACTTCTTGACTGCGCAGCTTAAGATATAGCTGGTTGCCAGCGTATCGCTTGCGGCACATCGCAGGTCGGTTATCAAAATTGCGTCATCAGCCCCGCGGAAAAGCGACTCTCGAAGAACCTCAGCCGCCGCCGGCAGGCCCATCGTGATAACCGTTACGGAACCGCCGAATTCGTCCTTAATCCCCACAGCTAACTCGAGCGCATTGAGGTCTTCCGGATTGAAAATGGCCGGCAGCGCAGAACGATTAACCGTGCCGTCTTCGTTCATCGCCTGACCCGTAATCCTTTTCGTATCAGGAACTTGCTTGATTAAAACCACACAATTATAAGCCACTTATTGCCTCCTCGTGGTTATTAGTTTCCAATTTTTGAAAAGGACATCAGTTTAGCGGGATTTGGCGCCAAGTCAATCCTAAAAGTAAGCCGGTTCTGGACAGCGACAGCCGACAACAACGGAAAACCGCTAAACCTAAAGACCAAAAAGGTCGAATTTATACAAATTGGCGGTATCCTTTATAAAATCAGAATTGACAGATTTTTTTTGACAACGGTTTTACATAGACCGATAATTACCTTTCCGGAACATTCGCATTCGTGTAGTAATAAAAGAGGATTATGGCGAACGAGACAAATTACGATACGATATTCGGCAAAATGGCGGTAGAGCAGGATCTCTGCACAAACGCCGAGCTAAAGCGCTCGCTCGAGGAGCTGCAGTCCCGCCGTAAGGTCCACCCTATAGTGCTTAAGGACCTTATGATTGACCTGGGCTATGTTACACCCAGCCAGGCCGAGAGATTAAAGAAAAGCATAAAGGAAAGCAAGGCCGCCGCATACCAGATTCCGGGCTATCAAATAGTCGGCAAACTGGGGGCCGGTGCGATGGCGGTTGTCTATAAAGCCAAGCAATTGAGCTTGAACCGAACGGTTGCGATAAAGGTCCTGCCCAAGCGCTTCACTGAAAACCCCGAATATGTGGAACGGTTTTACAAGGAAGGCCAGGCCGCCGGTAAGCTCAATCACAACAACATAGTCCAGGCCTTTGATGTCGGCGAGGCAGGAGGGTATCACTATTTTGTAATGGAGTATGTTGAAGGCAAGACCATCCACGATGATCTGTCGGCAGGCAAGGTTTACTCTGAAGATGAGGCGCTGGATATAATCATTCAGGTCGCTCACGCACTGGCCCATGCCCATGCCTGCGGTCTTATTCACCGTGATGTTAAACCCAAGAATATAATGATAAATATCGAGGGCGTGGTTAAGCTTGCCGATATGGGCTTGGCACGTGAAACAACAGATATTGAGACCGCCCGAACCGAGGCGGGCAAGGCCTATGGCACGCCGTATTATATTGCACCCGAACAGATTCGAGGCCAGATAGACATCGACCACAGGGCTGATATTTACGGCCTCGGTGCTACGCTCTATCATATGGTCACAGGCCGAGTGCCGTTTATGGCAGACGACCCTTCGGACGTTATGAGAAAGCACCTGAAAGAACAGCTAATTCCGCCCGACCATATAAACACATCACTGTCGGCGGGTATATCCGAAGTGATTGAAGTTATGATGGCCAAGCGCAAGGAAGACCGTTACAACAACATCGAGGAGCTGCTGACGGACTTGGAGGCCGTTCGCAATGGCCAACCGCCGTTGCGAGCACACAAAAGATTCGACGTTTCTATGCTCGGGCAGTTAGAAAACGGAGATGCCATCCAATCAGAGGAAGAACTTTACAGGAAAAGAGCTGCTGCCCGTTACCGAATTACAATATTGATTCTAAGCGCGGTGGCAGCGGGGCTTTCTTTGGTTATCATTTTGTTGATTTTCCTGCTTGTTTTACGGTGAGCCGTGAATCGAACCACGAATCACTAATCACAAGCAACGAGATATGAGTTTATGTCCAGAGGCGGTGCACATTTTTCTCCCGAGGAGTTAGCAAGCGTTCTCGGTCATTACGAAATCGGCGTAATCCAGAAGGTTACACCTTTGACTGCGGGCAACAGGGCTGCACCGAAAATGGTCGTTCTGTCCACAAAAGGTAAGTTTCTCCTGAAACGCCGGCCGAAAGGCAAAGATGACTTCTACCGGGTTGCTTTCGCCCACGCCGTGCAAACACATCTGGCCCAAAGATACTTTCCGGTCGCCTCCCTTGTCGCCACCTTCGACGAGCTTCATACAATCCTTCAGCTAAAAGACCATATTTACGAACTATTCAAATTTGTCGGCGGCCATCGTTACGACGGCAGCGCCGAAGCGACCGCTGATACAGGCCGGCAACTGGCAAAATTTCACCAGTATCTAACCAACTTCGCCTTTCAGTGGAAGCCGCTGAGAAGCAGCTTCCATGATTCGACGATGGTTCGCAGCCACCTCAAGGCGGTCGGGGCCGACAAAATGGCCAGGCAGGACAAGACACTACAGGCCGCTGCCGAGGCGTTAATGACCCTTTACAACCGCTGCAGTATCCGCATAAACGAGCTCGGTTTTGACTCGTGGCAGCAGCAGGTCGTCCACGGTGATTGGCACCCGGGCAATATGCTCTTTCTCAAAAATAAGCTAAGTGCTGTCTTTGATTTCGATTCGGTAAAGATTGCGCCGGCGGTTACCGACCTGGCCAATGGGATGCTTCAATTTTCGATTGTCGGCGACCGCCCCAATCCCGCCGACTGGCCCGATTATCTCGACCAGGCCAAGCTCGTGCAGTTGTTAAACGGCTACCGTGAAGTAATTAAGCTGGAGCCGAACGAGCTGAATTCACTGCTGGATTTGATGATTGAGACAATGATAGCCGAGGCGGTATTGCCGATAGCAACGACCGGCTTTTTTGGGAATCTATCAGGGGTGGATTTCCTGCAAATGATTCGGCGCAAGGCCGAGTGGATAGACAAGAACCGCAGGAAACTATCTCAAGCAATGAACCATTCGTAACCTCCACCCGTGGCGCCCACAAAGTATGCGGCGGCGTTTTCCAGTTGAAAAAATCCGGGGATTCGGGTATTGTACGGGCGAAGGTGCTACATTTAAGCTGTAAAAAATACGTAACCACTTTAATATAAGGAGCTTTGATTATGAAAGATATGAACAGACGTGGTTTTCTGACTAAATCGCTTCAGGGCACGGCGGGGCTTTCGCTCGGTGCAGCTGCGCTTGGTATGGCCTCAGCCGGCGATGAACCCGCCGGGGCAAAAAAGACTAAATCAAAGGGTTCGCAAAAGCAGGTCGGCTACCGGCAGGCGATAAGGACCAAATACCCTGAGCAGCTAATAATCACTATCGCAAAGGACGAAAAGGGCAAGGCCAACCCGATGACTATGGGCTGGACGATGATTACGTCCGGCAATCCGCCGATGATGGCCGTCTCTATGAGCAAAGGCCACTATACAACGCGGTGCATCAAGCAGTCAAAGTGCTTTACGATAGTGTATCCATCTTCGGAGATGGCTGATGCGGCGTTGTTTTTCGGCACGCATACCGGCTGGAATATCGATAAATTTGCAGAATTCGATTGCCCGCACGAGCCGGCTAAAGAGATTAATTCGGTCCTGCTGACGGAGGCGGTGGCGAATTTCGAATGCCAGCTCGAAAAGCAGCTTGAGACCGGCGACCATATAATCTTTGTCGGCAGAATAGTCGTAGCACATATCAATACCGTACCTAAAAAACGGCTGTATATCATCGGCTCAGGTAGTAAACTCGGCGCGGTAGAAGTAGTAAAATAAACTACACTACAGAAGACAGAGGTCAGAGGACAGACAGAAGGAGTTTTGAATTTTGAGTTTTAAGTTTTGAGTTAGGAGAGGAAGTTGGAAAATATTTGACATCGGCGGGGGTCAAAATGGGGGGTGATATTTTGGTTTTTAAAAGTCGGGAATTTTTAAAAAACACCGGTTTTTGGGGTTTATTTTAAAGTGGGATGTGGGTTTTTGGAGTCAAAAATGAGGGTTGGTGGGTTGGTTTGGGTGGTTTGGGCAAGATAGGTAAGGAAAAAAGTGAGAAAAATGAAGAAAAAGTGAGAAAAAATGAAAAAAATAGAGAAAAATAGAGAAATTTGGGGAAAAATTGCAAAAAAATGAGAAAAAATGAAAAAAATAGAGACGAATTTTAACCGCGGAGACCGCTGAGATCGCGGAGGGGAATTGGCCACGAAGACACAAAGACACAAAAGAAATTAGACACGCCCCGTTAGAAATAAGACGTCAATTTCTAACGGGGCACGGATTAACACGGATTTATTTGCCGCAGAGAACACAGAGACCACAGAGGGTTTTTGTTTCAACGGCAATCTACAATTGCCCTGAATCCAAAGCTTTGCGCCTTACTTGCAAGTAAACTTGCCGTCGGCACATCGCTTTGAATTTTCGGCTACGCCTTGTGTTGAAACAAAAAAAACTTACACAGTTGTGCCTTTGCCTACGGCGGACAAGTCTCGGCAAGCTCTGCTACCAAAGTAAACTTTTGCCGCAGAGCATTGCCTTCGTCCACAGGCGGCTTAGCCGCC
>CAYONQ010000039.1:0-22575 GCA_964405375.1 uncultured Pirellulales bacterium | reverse complement strand
AATTCGTGCGGGGCAAGCGACAGAAATTTGTTTGGTACGGGACAGGCAGGGTAAACTTACAGCGGATAGAAAGACAGGCCCTACTGCCGGCAGAGGCGAGGTTTAGAGCTTTTCCATCATAGAGGCGGTGTGCATTGCCAGCAGCATAAGATAGTCGAGGTCGCCGAGGTTGTAATGGTCGTCGCGAAAGGTGTTGTTGGCATATAACACGCCGAAACAGCCGGACGAACTCATAACGGGGGCTATAAGTACGGAGCGTGTTCGGCTTTTATCTTCCTGGCCCGGGATTCGCGAAAACAGAAATAGTAAGTACTCCTGTTTTTCAACGACATCAGTAATTTTTTCGTTAAGGTCTATGTCGTTTAGCTCCAGCGATTGGCCATCTCGTTTTTTGCCTGCGTGGCAGGTCATTGGGCCGGTGGGCTGGTTTCTTAAAGCGCACCAGACGTTGTAGGCCTTAAACTGCTTTGCCATAATGTCCAATAGTGCCAGGAGCACTTTGTCGATACTGTCTGCCTTGCCTATTGCATCGGTTGCCTGCAGGAAATCAACGGCTCTGTCGGCGGGGAACCTGACGGGAGGTGCCTTCACGGCGCCTGGCTTTCTTACTATAATCTGCGAATCGCGGGTAGTTAGTGTCGTAGCGGTTGCTGTGTCTGCCAAATCGGCCTCCTGTTTGTCGGTCTTGATGTCGTCCTCGAGATTGACTTCGATAGTACAATCGGTTATGCGGATACGGTCGCCGGTTTTAATCTCGGCTTTGTGGATTGCACGGTCGTTCAGGTATGTCTTGTTGGCTGAATCGAGGTCTTCGAGCATCCATTTGCCATCGTCAACGGTGGAGATTACAGCGTGCTTTTTTGAGGCAGCCGGGTTTGGCAAGGCAATCTGGTTATCCGAGCGTCTGCCTATGTTGATAGGGCCTTCGGTGAACTGGAACTCATTGATGGTACTGTCAGCCTGTTTTACGACCAAACGCATTAGTCTTCCTCCCTGCATCCGGATTTATAATGTTTCTACATTTTATTATCCGTAATCCGGCCCCGTATGTCAAGCAAATAATCGGTGGATGCGGTTTTGGTGAGGTGGATTTCAGAAGTTTTTCAATATAGTGGCTGTGTGGATTGCGAGCAGCATAAGATAGTCGAGGTCGCTGAGATTATAGGGCTGTTGGTCTGTAGCGTTATCAATATACAATACGCCGAAACAGCCGGCTGAGCTCATAATCGGCGCTATCATTGCAGAGCGTATCTTCCGGGCTGATATTTGGGTTGGGACCTGCGGCAGAAGTAAGAACCGCCCTTTCTCAACGGCTTCGTCGATTTTTTCATTGAGCTTTATTTCGCTTATTTGTACCGGATCGCCGTTTTGGTTTTTTCCCGTGTGAGAGGTCATCGGGCCGGTGGGCTGGTTCCTTAAGGCACACCAGGTGCGGTATGCGTTGAACTGTCTGGCCGTAATATGTAATAAGGCCTGGAGTATCTCGTCGAGTCCGTCGGCCTCGCATATTGCCTCGGCGGCGACGGCAAAATCCTTTGCCCGTCCGGCCGGCAGTCTCATATCGGCAGCGTGCTCGGTATCTATGTCTCTTTTTATAATCTGAGGACCGCGAGGGACGGCTATAAGTGTATCTTCGAGATGAACTGATTTGTCGGCTTCGGTGTCGTCTTCGAGATTAACTTCAATGGTAAACTCGGTTATGCGGATACGGTCGCCGGTTTTAATCTCGGTTTTTTGGATTTGGCGGTCGTTGAGGAATGTTTTGTTTGCGGAATCGAGGTCTTCGAGCATCCATTTTCCGTCCTGCGTTTTAAAGATTACGGCGTGCTGTCTCGATACCGTTCTGTCCGGCAGAAGGATTTGGCTGTTTGCAAGTCGGCCGATATAGACGGGGCCTGCGGTGAATCGGAACTTGTTGACGACCTCATCGGCCTGTTTTACAACCAAACGCATCGGTTTTCCTTTCTGCATTTGGGTTTTGAGTTTTCTACGTTTTATTTTCCACAGTCCGGAACAATCTGTCAAGTAAGCATCTCTTATGTGCCGGATAGAGCGCTTCATCTAAATTTGCTATGTTGCAATTATCGGCCAATTAGCGTAGATTATTAAGCAGACGATTTTCAGGTTTCAAGGAAACACAGTGAATACAAGAAGGATAACAAAGGTTATTATCAGCACTATTGTCATTGGCACGGCGGTCGGATACCTGCTGGTAGAGGTGATTGAATCCTCGTGGGCGTATTACTACTCGGTGGATGAGTTTGTCGAGAGCCGATTTGTCAGGACGTCAGAGCAGACGGCAGCCGAAGCCGGCAAGATTGACGACAGCCGGATTATACGTCTTGCCGGCCGGGTTAAAAAAGGCAGTGTGGTGAGAGACCCGGAGAAGATGCAGCTTGATTTCGAATTGGCCGGTCAAGAAAACAGCATAGCGGCCAGGTATTACGGGCCGGTGCCGCAAAATTTTACAGACGACAAAGAGGTGCTCGTCGAAGGCAGCGTCGGTGCAGAGGGGCTGTTCAGGGCCAGCCAGATATTGACGAGGTGTGAGTCAAAGTATAAGGCCAGACTAAAGACGGTGGAGAAACCGGATAAAAAGTAATGAGCGAAAAGTTACAAGGTCCCTCGAACCAAGTGCCGGTAATTAACCTTGCAGGTGTATGCAAATCTTTCGGGGGACGAGTTGTGCTGGAAGGGATAAGTTTTCGGCTGACAGGCGGCGAGGGGCTTTGCATTTGCGGTCCCAATGCAGCCGGCAAAACCACATTGCTCAGGATAATCGCCGCCCTGTTAAAGCCCGATGAGGGTGCGGTGGAGGTCTGCGGATTTAATGTGCGACGCCAAGCGCAGGAAATCAAACCGCTAATCGGGGCGATATTTCATAAAAGTTTTGTTTATCCGCAGTTGACCGTTATCGAAAACCTTCGATTTTTTGCTGCGCTTTATGGCGTCAAGAACAGTAAGCCCCGTATAGAAAAACTTCTGGAAGAGACGGCATTGACGCCGTATCGTTACGATATTGCGGGGATTCTCTCGCGTGGGATGATGCAGCGTCTGGCTATTGTTAGGGCGCTGGTTCACGAACCGGCCGTTCTGCTGGCGGACGAACCATTTACGGGGCTGGATGCCGAGGCAGGTGAGCATTTTGTTGGGGCGCTACGGAACTTCAAAAATGACGGCGGGACGGTCGTGATGACAACACATAATGTCGGTTTTGGCCTGCAATGCTGCGAACAGGTGGCGGTTCTGGACGGCCGTAAGCTGATTTTTAATGCGAGCGTTGCCGAGATAAATGCCGCTGATTTCGCAGGGGATTATCTTTTATATGCGAGGAAAAACTCTTGAGCAGTTTCGCAAATGCCATAAAGGCGATATTTATTAAGGATATGGTCAGCGAATTCAGGGCAAAGCAGGTTCTGCCGGCTATGATTGTGTTCGGTGTGCTGGTAGCGTGGGTTTTCCGGCTTGCTACAGAGGGGTCGGCGGTGGATAAGCCGGTTATCGCCGCTGCGGTCTTGCTTGTAGCGCTATTGTTTTCTGTAATCCTATCCAGCGAGAGGAGTTTTGCCGTCGAGCGGCAAAATGATTGCATCAGCGGTCTGCTTCTGGCGCCGGTGGATGCCGGCGACATTTACATCGGCAAACTGCTGGTCAACATCTCTATGCTGTGTATTTTCGAGCTGGTCGCTGTGCCGGTGGTTTTTGTGCTTTTTAGGGTAAGTGTAAACGGCGATTGGCTGGGACTTGCTGTGGTCCTGATGCTTATCAATGTCGGCATATCGAGTTTAGGGACATTGTTGGGATGTGCGGTAGAGGGAACAAAGGCGGCAAATTGTCTGTTGAGCATACTCGTGATGGCGGCACTTGCGCCTCTGATGATACCGGCGATTTTGGGTTTGTTGTTACTGTTCGGCCCGGCAGGGGGCGAAGCGGCAGGTGCCGGTGCATTGGCTATGGTCGGTGATTTCAAGACGGCTGTGGGATTTCTGGCGGCCTTCGATGCGATATTTATTACCGTTTGCTGGCTGCTGTTCGGATTTGTGGTTGCGGAATAGGAGAAAGAGATGCGGGTCTGGCTTTTGGTTTTTAGCTTCTGTGTAATTTTGATTTCAGGTTTTGCGGTACTGACAGTTGCTGCTGTCGAGCCCGTTTGCCGTAATATCATTTATATTCACGCCCCTGCGGCGATATGTTCGGTTGCCTGCTTCTGTGTGCTGTTTATATGTTCGATACAGTATTTAAGGACAAAACGACAGGCGTGGGACTACGTGGCGGCGGCATCGGCGGAGGTCGGGCTGGTTCTTGCGACGGTTTTGAATGCGACAGGTTCGATTTTTGCCCGCGCCGAGTGGGGCCTGTGGTGGACGCCCAGCCCGAGATTGATTAGCTCGGCGGTTCTATGGTTTCTGTATGCCGCTTACCTTGTGTTGAGGGCCGGTTTTACCAGCGAACGGCGAAAAGAGGCAATTTGCGCGGTTTTCGGCATCATCGCATTTATAGATGTCCCTCTTATATTTATCAGCGCCCGGTTTATTCGTGACATTCATCAACCGAGTTTCAGCTTCCAGACCGGCCGGCAGTACTTAGCTTTTGGCCTGGCTGTCTGCGGGACGGCCCTTTTGGCGTCGCTTTTGATATGGATTAGAAGCGATACGTTAAAAATAAAAAATGAAATAGATGTGAAACTTTAGGCGGAGACGTTATCGATGTATTATCTTTGTCTGGCATTTACAGTGGTCTGGTTGGTTTATTTTATCTACTTATTCTACCTTCACCGACAGATGCGGGACATCGCAAAGCGTTTGGAAGCACGAGGGAAATAAAACCGCCCGCACTTTCATGTTAAATATTTGTGTTTGTTTATCAGCGCCGAGGCGTTGATTATTTTGTCTAATCACGAAAGATGCGGGCAGTCTATACATAATAATCGGCATACCTTGAAGACAAACTTAACAAATTCTATAACTCTGATGTGAACAAGAAAGGTTTGGGGTTTCCTGTATAACGTAATCCCCCTAAGTTGAGCAGGTAGGGGTGCTGCTGGCTTATCTTGTTTATTTACTCTGCCTAAATCGACAGCTACAGACCGTCCACCAGTACCTGTAAACCTGCAAAAAACGAAAGCGGTTTTATTGTAAATCGGCGACGGTTATTACCTTTCCTGCGCCGATGCTTATGTAGTTTTTGCCAAAGTGTTTCTCGAATAATGTTCGCGCCTTATTGCCGGAGCAGTGACAGGGGCCGACATATCGCACGGGCGATTGTTTGAAAGCTGAAATGATTTTTTCGATTTTACCTGCCGATGCCCATTCGAGGTGAAAGCCGCCCATTGCCAAGAGAACGTCGTCTTTTAGCAATTGCTTTGCCGTATTTACCCCGTTAGAAGTGAGGCACTCGGCATCTGTTTCCCACTGGCAGGAGCTTCTAACGGGGTTTACGATTTTTACAATGCCCGGGTGCGCACAGCCGGTTATTGTTACCAAACCCTTATCTGTCCTGACGATTAAGGACTGCTCCTTTATCCATATTCCGAGCTGGCCGGTGGAATAAACGTCTTCGCAGATTTTTAAGGACTGCTCGACCTCAATTACTTTTGCTCCATATCTTCGGATGTCATCTTTGAATCTCTCCGGGAATGATTTTGGCAGATAGACAGTAACTTGGGGGTTCTTTTGGAGGAAACCGCCCAATCCGCCGGTATGGTCGCCGTGAATGTGAGAGAGAACAACCGTATCTATGCTGTCAGCGGCGATTGCTAACTTTTCCATATTGCCGAGCAGAAGCTCACCGTCTCCGCCGGTATCGAACAAAATGGTTTTTTCGGTGCCGGTTATCAGGCAGGAGAAACCCCAGGCAGTCTTCAGTGTCTGCTTGTATGGATTATTGTCGTAAACAACTGTGATGGTGAGGTTGTTAACATCGAGCGTGGGAACAGTTTCTTCTTTGTCCATAGCTTGTCCTTTCCTTTGAGTATATGCAGCCAGAAAAGCGGTTCCTGCCAAGATGAAGACGCCGGCTGCCAGCAGCAAAATGATAAAGGTGAACACTATCCGCATTTTGATTACCCTACTATATACGATAGCAATTATAACCGCCAAGGTACTAAGAAGGCAACACAAGCGCAAAATACAGGTCATTTAGCAGCGAAGGTAAAGCATTTAGCGTAGTCGGAGACGGGTCGGCCGGATTTTTTATTAGCAATGGGTTGGTTTTTGCATATAATCGGGCAAAATTCGGTGGTTTAACCAAAGTTTATGGTTTTATGGAGATTTCTTGTGAGTCGAGACAAGATAACAATAGTCGGAGCGGGCAATGTCGGTGCAACGACCGCACATATAGCGGCAACACGGGAGCTGGGTGATATAGTGCTTGTTGATATTGTTGAAGGGCTTGCTGAGGGCAAGGCACTGGATATTGCCGAGGCGGCCGGCGTTGGGCTTTACAGTTGCAATATCATCGGCACGACCGACTGGAAAAGGACCGCAGACAGCAATATCGTCATCGTAACGAGCGGGATGCCCCGCAGGGGCGGTATGAGCAGGGACGACCTGTTAGCGAAAAACGCCGAAATCGTCAGGGATGTCAGCGAAAGAATAGCTGAGTATTGCCCCGACAGCATTATTGTTGTCGTCAGCAACCCGCTTGATGCGATGACGTACGTTGCTGCGAAGGTGAGCGGGTTTGCAAAAAATAAGGTTATGGGGATGGCCGGTGTCCTGGACTGCGCACGGTTCAGCTACTTTTTAGCAACCGAGCTCGGTGTAAGCGTGGAGAATATAAAGCCGGTTTTAATGGGTGGGCACGGTGATGATATGGTGCCCTTACCAAGATTTACGTCGGTTAGCGGAATACCGGCAACCGAACTGCTCGATGAAGAGACAGTCGCAGCGTTAATCGAGCGGACGCGAAAAGGCGGGAGCGAGGTGGTGGAGCTGCTGGGCTACAGCGCCTATTATGCGCCGGCCGCCGGCGTAGTTAAGATGGCTGAGGCAATCCTGAAAGACAAGAAGAGCGTAATGTCGTGCTGCGCTTATTGTGATAGTGAATATGACGCCGGCGGATATTTTGTCGGTGTGCCGGTTGTGCTGGGAAAGGGCGGTGTCGAAAGGGTAATCGAGCTTAATCTCAATGAAGATGAACTGGCGCAGTTTGAGAAATCGCTTGAGCATATAAAGCAACTTGTTGCAAAGATTGATAAGCTTCTGTAATTAAAAAACTTAATATTTGTGGTAATCTATCGATAATATTCTTAATGCGCTGTTTGTTAAAAGCGTTTTCCAAGTTGTTAGGAAATGGCGATGGAATTGATAAAGAAGATTAAACAGGCCGAGGCACAGGCACAACAGATTATCGAACAGGCCAGGGCCGATGCGGCCGGATATGCTGATGAAGCGCGCCAGGGCCGCCAGCAGGCGCTGACAGAAGCTGAGCAGGAGAGGAAAAGGGCGATAGAGGCCGCTGTCGCGCAGGCCGAGAAACAGGGTCTTGGGGAGGTTGAAAATCTCAAATCAGAGGCCGAGAAGCAGCGTCAACAGCTACGTGAAGGGACAGCCGGTAAAATGGGCTCGGCAGTGGCAAAGGTAATGAATTATTTGAAGTGAGCTAAAGTGGCTAAAGTGAGCTAAAGTGGCTAAAGTGAGCTAAAGTGAACTAAAGTTAATCCGCTTGCGGCGGACCACAGCTTTAGGCACTTTGAAAGGATAACTATGGCCATTTCCCGAATGGCAAAAGTGATTATTATCAGCCACCGCTCGGAGGCGACGGAGCTTCTGGAGGCCCTTCAGCGTGAGGGCATCTGTCAGATACTAAACTCGGAAGAGGCGACGGTCAGCAGGGATATGCCCGAGCTGGCCACCGAGGCGGAACGACCGAGGGATATTGAGCAGACCTTAAACCGTCTCAACGGGACTATAGCGTTTCTAAAGAACTATTCAAAATCACCCGGGGGTCTTGCCGGCATTTTTTCTCCGCGAGCGATTGTCGATGAACGTGCTTATGCCAGCACAGTGACGGACAGGCGGATTTCCGAAATTGTTGAGCGCAGCGAAAGATGCGTGAAGGCGATGGAGCAGGCCAAAAGCAGGTCGGAGAAGGCGAGTGAGATTCTGGCGAAGCTGGAGCCCTGGCAGGCGCTGGGGACGCCGGTGGAGCAGCTTACTGGGCTGCGGACATCGAGCTGTTTTGTCGGTCTGCTGGCTGCGGGCCAAATCGAACAATTGGCTGAAAGACTGGCTGAGCTCAATGGTGCTGTCCAGCAGGTGGGCACGAGCGGCAACAGGGTCGCCTGCCTTATCGTATGTGTTAATGAGAACGCCGCTGAGGCACAGAAGCTGCTTCGTTCAGCGGAGTTCGAGCCGGTCAGTTTCGAGGGTATGAGCGGTACCGTCACAGAGATGTTAAAGGAGCACCGCAGCCAACTGGAAGAGGCAGAGAATCAGCTGCGGTCTCTCAACAACGAGGCGGCGACTTTGGCTGAGGATATACTCAAGCTGCAAATCCTCGACGACCACTACAGCAATCTGCTTTCGCGAGAGCAGACCGAAAAGGCGGCGCCGGCCACTGCGCAGACGGTTATTCTGGAGGGCTGGGCCAAGGAGAAGAATTTCTCCCGACTCGAAGAGGTGGTCTCGAGGTTTAAGGCATCGAGTTTGAGCAGAATTGAGCCGGCCGAGGGCGAAGAAATTCCGGTCGAGATAGAAAATAAAAATATCATTAAGCCGTTTGAGGTAATAACCCGCCTTTACGGTATGCCTCAGCACTTCGAGGTTGACCCGACGGTGTTCCTGGCGCCGTTCTTTGCGCTGTTCTTTGCACTGTGTCTGACCGATGCCGGTTACGGACTTGTTATTATCGCCCTGATGGCCTTCTTCATAAGGAATATGCAGGGTGACAAGAAGCTGTGCTGGATGCTGGGTATTTGTGCGGTTTTTACTATCGCTACCGGTGCGCTGACGGGCGGGTGGTTCGGTGACGCTGTGCAGCAGTTTGTACCTGCCTTGAAGCCGCTGCGGGAGAAGATGATGTGGTTTGACCCGCTCGAGAAGCCGATGATGTTCTTCGGATTGTCGATTGTGCTTGGCTATGGGCAGATTATGGCGGGACTTTTGATTGCGTTTGCGCACAATATAAGGCGTAAGGAATATGTTGCTGCGGTGTGCGACCAGTTGACCTGGCTGGTTATGCTCAATTCGATTGTTATTTTCGGAGTTGGCAAGGCGGGGATGGTCTCGGCTGAAATCGGCGGGCTGTTTGGGAAGCTGGCGCTTATTCCGGCAGGGGTAATCCTTTTGTTCAGCCAGCGTCAGGGCGGCTGGGCAGGTCGAATCGGTATGGGAGTGTACAGCTTATTTAGCGCGATATTCTATATGGGCGATGTGCTCAGTTACTTGAGATTGATGGCACTTGGTATGGTTACAGCCGGATTGGCGATGGCAATAAATGTTATGGCCAAGATTGCACTGGATATACCTTACGGATTAGGCGTGGCAGTGTGCATATTAGTGCTTGTCGGAGGGCATGGATTCAATATAGCGATATCGGGTCTGAGCGCGTTTGTTCATACGTTGCGGCTTCAGTATGTGGAGTTTTTCCCGAAGTTTTTTGTCGGTGGCGGCAGGGCGTTTGAGCCGCTGAGCAAGGAGTATAAACACGTTTGTATTGTGAAGCGTGAAGCGTGAAGCGAAATTATAGATATGATTGAAAAGATTAGAAATTTTAGAGACTTGGACGTCTGGAAGAAAGGCATAGAAATTGTTAAAGATGTGTACGAAACCGTGAATGGTTTTCCTAAACAAGAGTTTTATGGTTTAGCCAACCAAATGCAGCGTTGTTCTGTTTCTATACCATCGAATATAGCCGAGGGTTTTAACAGGTTTCACAATAAGGAATATAAACAGTTTTTGTACGTAGCATTGGGTTCCTGTGCCGAGTTGGAAACGCAAATCGAAATAGCCGTGGTGCTAAAATACATAAATGAACAGAAGAAAACTTCTTTACTGGAGAAGCTTGACCATGAGTCTCGTATGCTCAGGAACTTAATTAAAAAACTTAATTGAGTGTATTTCGTGAAACATAAGGCGAAATACGAGATACGCTTCACGAGATACGAAAGGAGGTTTAACGATGGATTTAGGATTGACGTTGGCTTTGTTCAGTGCGGGATTAGCGGCTTTATTGGCGGGTATCGGCTCGGCGGTCGGTGTCGGTATTGCCGGCAGGACCGCCACGGGTGTCTTAAGCGAGAAGCCGGAAAGATACGGGCAGATGTTTATTATGGTGGTGCTGCCGGGCACGCAGGGCTTTTACGGCTTTTTGGCGGCCTTTCTTGTGATGCTCAAGCTCAACTTCTTCGGCGAGGGGGGTGTGGTGGATTTAAGCCCGGCACTCGGGGTGGAAGTTCTGGTAGCGTGTTTGCCTATTATGTTTGCCGGTCTGATAAGCGCTATCCTGCAGGGCAGGGTCTGTGCAGGCGGTATATTGATGGCTGCAAAAAAGCCCGAGATGGCATTTAAGGCGGGCGTAGTATATGCCGTTATGGTTGAAATTTATGCTGTTCTGGGACTGCTGGTAACCATCTTTATGCTGCTGTTTGGCATTAATTGGCCGGTGGTCGGGTAAAGGACTGATTATCGAAGCAAAATACGAAACCCAATACCTGCTCCCCGATCGGCGTCGGGGACAGGTTTTGCAGGCACAAGGATGCGAGATACGAAACTATGGGAGCTGAAGAAGTAGTAGAAAAGATTTTAGCTGACGCGAAAGCCGAAGCCGAGAAGATAAAACAGCAGGCCGAGGAAAAAGAAGCTGATGAGCAGGCGCAACTCGCCGAGCAATTAGACGAGTTTAAAAAGCAAACAGAAGCCCTTGGTCTGCGAGCCGCACAAAGCAAAAAATCACATCTGTTGGCGAAGGGGCGGATGGACATTGCAAAACAGCTTCTTGCAGAGAAGAGGAAAATACTCGATGAGGTCTTTGCGCAGGCACGGCAGCGGCTGGGAAGTCTGCCTGATGACCAGTATCGCAAACTTATGGCGAAGCTGATGTCTGAAGTGGTCGAAACGGGCGACGAAGAGGTTATCATCGATGAGGAAGAAAAGCGAATCGACCACGAGTTTATCAAGCAGGTTAATCGTCAGTTGGGCTGCGGCTATAAAGGCAATTTAAGGTTAGCTGATGAAAGGGGCAACATAGGAGGAGGTTTCGTTTTAAGACGCGGCAGGATAAATAATAATGTTACTTTCAATGTTCTGCTGACGCGGGCGCGAAAAGAGCTCGAAATCGAATTAGCAAAAGAGTTGTTTGGAAACAAGTCGCAATGACGATAACTTCGCAACAGACTTTTTTGGATTTCTACACGTACCCTTCGGTCGGTACCGACGACTGGCGGTACGTCATTGAGACTGCTCATATACGGGTGCTCGAGACGCAGATGCTCGGCAGAACAACGCTGTTGGATATGGCCAATTCTGAAAGCATTGAACAGGCGGTCGAGCTGTTGGCATCGACCGAATACGCCGTCGCGCAGGGCGGCAGGGACTTTGCAGAAGTTGAAGATGTGCTTCGGCTTAGAAGAAAAGCGGTGCGGGAGCTCTTTGCGGAGCTTATGATTGATAAGCCGGTTGTAGAACTGTTTAGGACGCGGGACGACTTTGCGAACCTGCGGTTGGCGCTGCGGCGAGCATTGACGGAAAGACCGGTAGGGGCGGATTACAGCGATGAGGGTAACGTGGCAGCCGAGTTGTTTAAGGCGGTTTTCGAGGAAGAAAATTACGGGCTGTTTCCCGACTATATGGCCGAGTCCGCAGAGCAGGCGGTCCTTGCCTACTATAAAGACAAGGATATACGGCGGGTTGATTATGTAATCGACCGGTTCCAGGCCGAGTACAATCTAAAGGAGGCGCGCCGGCTAAAGAGCATCTTTCTGCTGGGGCTTTTCAGGATACAGATTGACTTGACGAACATACGCACGCTTCTTCGGATCAAATTCACCGAATCCGAGCAGCGTGGCGTCTTTCTGGAAGGCGGCTTTATTGGACTGGAGCGGCTGAAAGGGGGGCTAAGTGTCGGCTATGAGGCGCTGGGGTCGTTGTTTTTCGTAACGCCTCACCATCGAGTTGTCGAAACAGGCGCCAATTACTTAGTGTCTGATAAATCTTTTTTAGCGCTTGAGCGACAGTGTGAGGAGTACTTAACCGGCTTTCTGAAGACAACTATTCAGATTACCGTCGGGCCCCAGCCGATTATCGCTTATCTGTTGGCCAAAGAAAATGAGATTCGCGCTGTTCGGCTGATACTGACAGCGAAGAAGAATTCACTGGACAGGAAACTTATTCTGGACCGAATATCGTGAAGCGTGAAGCGTGAAGCGTATTACGTGAAATGGACGAAACACGAGATGCGAAATACGAAGCATTATGGTTGAAAAGATTAAAAATTTCAGAGATTTGGACGTGTGGAAGAAGGGCATAGAAATCGTAAAAGATGTGTACAAAGCCGTAGATGGTTTTCCTAAGCAGGAGTTTTATGGTTTGGTCAGTCAAATGCAACGTTGTTCTATTTCTATACCATCAAATATAGCTGAAGGTTTTAATAGGTTTCACAATAAAGAATATAAGCAGTTTTTGTACATAGCATTAGGTTCCTGTGCCGAGTTGGAAACGCAAATCGAGATAGCCGTAGAGTTAAAATACATTGATGAACAGAAAAAAACTTATCTACTGGAAAAACTTGACCACGAGTCTCGCATGCTCAGAAACTTGATTAAGAAACTTAATTGAGCGTACTTCATAAAATAGGAACCGAAATACGAAATACGCTTCACGAGATACGAGATACGAAATATGGAAGGTAAAGTTGCGGTTTTAGGTGATTCGGATTTTGTGATGCCGTTCTCGGCAATGGGATTAGATACGTTCGCCGTGGGCGAAGCGGCGGGTGACATTGTCGAAAATGCCGGTAGGATAATCGACGGCAAATATGCCTTGGTGGTAGTTGCCGAAAATGTAGCACCAATGGTTGAGGATGTTTTTTCGGCCCAGCAGGATTTGCCAATACCCTGCATCGTGGTCGTGCCGTTTACCGCCGAGCCCAGCGGTTTTGCAACGAGGGCGCTGGGCGAGACGCTTAAAATGGCTACCGGCGTCAATATTTTAAGTGAATGAGTGGATGAGTGAATGAGTAAATGAGGGTATGAGTTCTGTGAAGACGCATAAGGACTTAGACATTTGGAAGCGTGGCATTGGATTTGTTGAGCAAATTTACAAGACTACAACCAGCTTTCCAAAGGAAGAGATTTATGGTTTGACATCGCAAATAAGGAGGGCAGCAATATCTTATCCAAGCAATATCGCCGAAGGCGCTGCCCGGTTTTCCAAAAAAGAATTTATTCAGTTTTTATATGTTTCATTAGGTTCACTATCCGAGGTGGAAACCCAACTGATAATTGCTGAAAAATTGAGATATTTAAAAGCAGATAAGCTGCTTGAAGAAGTCGAAGCTTTAAGAAGAATGACTTTAAGCTTTATCAAGTATCTTAAATCCAAGAATAAGTGAATGAGTAGATAGTGCAACACATAAACGCATAAACGCATAAACGCATAAACGCATATACGAGAGGTCTTAATAATGGGCGAGACAAGAGAAGGGAAAATAATCAAGGTTGCGGGGCCTGTCGTTGTTGCTGAAGGTATGACCGGTTCGCGAATGTACGACGTTGTTCGGGTGGGGAAGCAGGCCCTGATAGGCGAAATCGTGGAATTAAAAGGCGATACGGCCTCGATACAGGTGTATGAAGAGACCACCGGCATAGGCCCCGGCGAGCCCGTAGTTGATACGGAGGCGCCGTTGAGCGTCGAGTTAGGGCCTGGGCTGATTGAAAGTATCTATGACGGCATCCAGAGACCTTTGAATCTGCTGGCGGAGGCCGAAGGTGAATTTATGAGCAGAGGAAGCACAATGCCGGGGCTGAACAGGGAAAAGAAATGGCACTTCAAGCCGACAGTGAAAGATGGTGAGGTGGTGGGCGGCGGCGACATAATAGGTGAGGTTGTCGAAACGACGCTGATAAATCATAAGATTATGGTGCCGGCCGGCATAGAAGGAAAGATAGAGCAAATAAAGGAAGGTGATTATACGGTTGAGGAAACAATTGCTACTGTGGCTGGTGAGAATGGTGCGATTAGCGAAATAAAGATGATGCAGAAGTGGCCTGTCCGCAATGCGAGGGGCGTTAAAAATCGGCTTGCACCGAATAGTATCCTCGTTACAGGCCAGCGTGTCATTGATACCTTTTTCCCGATAGCCAAAGGCGGCACCGGCTGTGTGCCGGGGCCTTTTGGAACGGGAAAGACGGTCGTTCAGCATCAATTATCCAAGTGGGTCAATGCGGACATCGTTGTTTATGTCGGCTGCGGAGAGCGCGGCAATGAGATGACGGACGTGCTGACCGAGTTCCCGGAGCTGAAAGACCCTCACAGCGGTGAGCCGTTGATGAAGCGCTCGGTGCTGATTGCGAACACGTCGAATATGCCCGTAGCGGCCAGAGAGGCGTCGGTCTATACGGGTATTACCATAGCGGAGTATTTCCGGGATATGGGCTACACGGTGGCCTTGATGGCCGACAGCACCAGCCGATGGGCTGAGGCGATGCGAGAGATATCGACCCGGCTGGAAGAGATGCCGGCTGAAGAGGGTTATCCCGCATATTTAGCGGCCCGGATTGCATCGTTCTACGAGAGGGCCGGCCGGGTCGAATGCCTCGGCGGCGGCGAGCGTGAGGGGACATTATCGGTTATCGGTGCGGTCAGTCCGCCTGGCGGTGATTTGTCGGATTCGGTGGTTCAGGCGACACTGCATGTGGTCAAGGTCTTCTGGTCGCTGATGGGCCGGCTTGCCTACCAGAGACACTTTCCTGCCATCGATTGGCTGACGAGTTATTCGTTCTATAAAGAATACCTGAAATACTGCTTCGAGGATAAGGATAAAGGCGAGGAGATGGAAGGGCTGACCGTAAGAGCGATGGGTTTGCTGGAACAGGAGGCCGAGCTTCTCGAGATTGTTCGGCTGGTCGGCGCCGAGGCACTGTCACCCAAAGACCGGCTGACGCTGGAGACGGCACGGTCGATTCGTGAGGACTTCCTGCATCAAAATGCCTTCCATGAGGTTGACACATATACATCGATAGATAAGCAGTACGAGATGTTGAAAACAGTTTTGCACTTCGAGAGCAGCGCCCTTGCGGCCATTGAGGAGGGGGTTGAAACCGCCGAGATTTTCAAGCTGGCCGTGCGGGAAGAAATCGCAAGGGCAAAATATATCCCTGAAAGCGATATGACTAAAATCGCTCAAATAAGAGAAACTATTGACGAGCAGATGAAACAATTGAAGAGTGGCGTTGTGCGTAATGCGTGAAGCAAAATGCGGGATATGCTTCACGAAATCCGAGATACGGAATAGGAGTATGAGATGCTTGGTATAAAGGAATATCAAACAGTTGCGAGTATTTCCGGCCCGTTGATGTTAGTCGAGATGGTCGATGAGGCCAAGTACGGCCATATAGTTGATATTGAGGCCGGTGACGGGTCGATTCGGCACGGCCAAATTCTGCAGGTTGAGAGGGACAAGGTCCTCGTTCAGGTCTTTGAGGGGACCCGGGGCATCGATGTTGCCAGAAGCACGGTTCGGTTTTTGGCCAGGCCGCTGGAATTGGCCGTTTCGCCGGACATATTGGGCAGGGTCTTCAGCGGGCTTGGTGAGCCGAAAGACGGCGGCGGCGATATTATTCCGGACAAACGCCTGGACATTAACGGTAACCCAATCAATCCGTATGCCCGTGATTACCCGAACGAGTTTATCCAGACCGGCATATCGACAATTGACGGCTTAAATCCGCTCGTCCGTGGTCAGAAGCTGCCGATATTCTCCGGCTCGGGTCTGCCCCACGACCGGATAACCGCTCAGATTGCCCGGCAGGCGACGGTTCTGGGTAAAGGTGAGCAGTTCGCAGTTGTCTTTGCGGCGATGGGAATTACGTTCGAGGCGGCCCAGTTTTTTATTAACGACCTGCAGGAAACCGGCGCAATCGAGCGGGCGGTGATGTTCGTCAATCTTGCAAACGACCCTGCGATTGAGCGAATAGCGACGCCGAGGTTTGCACTTACCGCCGCCGAGTACCTGGCGTTCGAGCTGGATATGCACGTTCTGGTAATCTTAAATGATATGACCAACTACTGCGAGGCGTTGAGGGAAATCAGCGCCGCCAGAAAGGAGGTGCCGGGCCGACGAGGGTATCCGGGATACCTTTACACGGATTTGGCGACTGTCTATGAAAGGGCGGGGCGAATCAAGGGCAAAAGCGGCTCTATCACGATGGTGCCGGTATTGACAATGCCCGAGGACGACAAGACCCATCCTGTGCCGGATTTGACCGGTTATATCACCGAAGGGCAGATTATCCTGTCACGCCCGCTGCACAGGAAGGCAATTTCGCCGCCGGTGGACGTTCTGCCGAGCTTGTCACGGCTTAAAGATAAAGGTATCGGGGAGGGTAAAACGCGAGAGGACCACGCCGACCTTTACAATCAGCTTTACGCCGCCTATGCCCGCGGCAAGGAGGCGGAGGAGCTGGCAACAATTATGGGCGAAGCGGCACTATCGGAAGAAGATAAGAGATATATGGTGTTTGCCAAGAAGTTCGAGGCCAGGTACGTCTCGCAGGATTATTATGAGAATCGCTCGGTGGAAACAACCCTTAATCTGGGCTGGGAGCTTTTGAGCATGTTTGAGAACGTCGAGCTAAAGCGTATCGATATCAAACTTATAGAAAAGTATATGCCAAAATTCCGCAAAGCAGACAGTGATGCGGAACACAAGTCACGGGACACGGGCGACGAGTAACGAGTTATGCTTGAGAATGTTAATGCCACGCGAATGGAGCTGTTGCGTTTGCGCAAGCGGGCGGCGCTTGCCGGCAGGGGGCACCATCTGCTTAGCGAGAAGAGGGACGAGATTTCCCGGCATTTAATTAAAATCGCCGGAGAGATTAGGCCTTTACGCAGGCGTGTCGAAACTGAGCTGTTGGAGACGTGCCGGCGATTTATGTTAGCCCGTGCGACGATGGAGCCGGAGGATACGAAGGCCGCCCTTGAGGTTCCTACGAAGAAGTTCAGCTTGACCATTAAGTTCGCCCGCATAATGAACGTGAAGGTGCCGTATCTGACCAAAGAGATGGCCGGTGAGATTATTTGTTATGGCTTTGCAACGACTTCCGGCGAGCTGGACGTTGCGTTGATGGCCCTGGAAAGGGCCTTTGACCATTTAATCGAATTGGCTGAAAAGGAAAAGCAGGCCCGTCTTTTGGCTGTCGAGCTGCAGATGACCCGGCGGAGGGTTAACGTCTTAGAGCACGTTGTCATTCCCGAATTGCACGAAACTATCAGGTTCATTTTTGACAAACTTGCCGAAGCGGAGCGCGACAATACCAGCCGGCTGATGAAAATAACCGACATCATCCGCGCCTGATTTATCAATTAACTGCGAGCCGCCTTTTTTAATCGGGGTTTTCCTGTTCGAGAGCGCAATCCTAACGGGGGTATCGGTTATATGAGCATCAGGGATTTTTTCATACACAATGATAAAAAAATTAAAATCCGCGCTGCTAATCTTTGCAGATTATTGACCCCGTGTCCTATAAAGCCGCGCCGGATAGGAAAGTATGCTGGTTTATACGGCGAAAGCGGGATTTTTTCGACACCGTTTGTTGTTTTGAATAAAGCCGGCGTTTTTTGCTTTTAGCGTTTTTTGTATTATATTTTAAATATCGTGTAAAAGAAAACAGAAAAGATTTCACACCTTATCTGGAGTTCCCGGTCCTAATAGACGAGTAAAGCGCAGTGAGTGTTGCCTGCTTTATCAGGGTAGAAGCCCTGACAAAGAGGCGACGTTTAAGGTGAGCAAATGAACCCTACAGAGACCGTCCCAAAAGCAAAGGCCGACCTTTTATTTGGCGAGTTCCTCGTTTCTAAAGACTTATTAGGCCGTAAAGAATTAATAGAAGCGCTAAACGAACAGCAGCAGCACGGCGGTCGACTCGGTGAGGTATTGCTTCGACTCGAGATGTTGAGCGATGAGGATGTTACCTGCGCACTGGCTGAACATCTCTCGATGGATTACATCCGTATCGATGATACCGACAAGATAGATATGAACATCGCTCGGATGCTGCCTGAAGCAATTGCCAAGCGTTTCTGCTTTGTGGCTGTCGGTGAGACGGATAACAAGGTCATCGTTGCGATGGCTGACCCGCTCAACGTTATCGCAATAGATACAATCGTGCTGAAGATAAAACGGCAGGTCAAGGTGGTAATCAGCTCCGCCCAGGAAATCCGCTGGGCGATAGAGGTGATTTATCACGGTTCTGATGTCGAAGAACAGCATCTTCGCGACCTGGTAGAGCTTGAGGTAAGCACTGAGCAGAACGAGGAGGACCTGCTTGAAGGAGACGTAGAAGATATTGCCAGTAGCCAGGAGGCAGCGACAAAGGCACCCGTGATTCGTTTTGTCGATTTACTGTTAAGCCAGGCGGTCAAAAGCAGAGCAAGTGACATTCATATCGAGCCGCAGGAGCGTTCAATGTCGATTCGTATGCGAATCGACGGTGTGCTTCGGGATATGGTTCCGCCGCCCCGGAAGATGCAGGCCGCGGTGATTGCCAGAATCAAAATTCTCTCAGAGATGGATATCGCCGAGCGCAGGTTGCCGCAGGACGGCAGATTCAAGATGAAGGCATCCGGCAGAGCTATAGACGTGAGAGTATCGACAATCCCGACGATATACGGTGAAAAAATCGTGCTGCGAATCCTGGACTCCTCGGCGGCATCTTTGGAGCTGAGTCAACTCGGGTTTGAGCCTGAGCTTCTTGTAGAATTCAAGACTATAGTGTCGCAGCCGCACGGCATCATTATTGTTACCGGCCCGACCGGCAGCGGCAAGAGCACCACGCTGTACTCGGTGCTGAATTACCTCAAAGACCCGGCTAAAAATATTACCACGGTTGAAGACCCTGTCGAATACCGTCTTGGTGGCATTAACCAGATTCAGGTCAAGCCGGAAATCGAGCTCGATTTTGCGCTTTGTTTGCGAGCGATTCTGAGACAGGACCCGGACATAATTTTAATAGGCGAAATTCGAGACAAAGAAACCGTTGAGATTGCGATAAAGGCATCTTTGACCGGCCATCTGGTTTTGAGCACGTTCCACACCAACGACGCCCCCAGTGCGATAAGCAGATTGGTCTATATGGGAATCGAGCCGTATCTGCTGGCCTCGTCGCTGAATTTAGTCGTCGCTCAGCGACTGGTAAGAGGAATCTGCGAACACTGCAAAGAGCCCGTAACTCTAAGTGAAGAGGTTCTCAAGCGTTTGAAGGTCGACACCGAACGTGCCAAGGATGCTGTTTTTTACCACGGCCGGGGTTGTAAGGCCTGCGGTCAGACAGGTTATTTTGGTAGATTGCCCGTATTTGAGTTCCTTGTTATGGACAACGATATGCGCGAAAAAGTCATCGTTGGTAGCAGTGAGTCGCAAATAAGGGCGTTGTCTCGCCAAAAGGGCTATGGTGGGCTGCTTGAAAGCGGCGTAAGTAAGATATTACAGGGCCTGACCACCGCCGAAGAGGTGCTTAGTGTAACATTTACGGAAAATATAAAGGAATAGCTGCCGGCAGTATTTGGCGGACGCATATAGCGAATAAACAAGAAAAAAATACACCAAGCTTTGCATATTAACTTGTCACTAAACAGGGGGGCCTTTAAGACCGATAGTGTTCTACGCCCTGGAGAATTTTAACGGTATCCGTAAGGCGAGATTAGGTCCAGTAAATGAAAAGCTACAACTATATTGCCCGTGACCCGCAAGGTGCCCGAAAAGAAGGCCTCAAAGAGGCAGGTTGCTCGAACGATGTGCTGGCTTACCTTCGTGAACAGGGGTTTACTCCTATTTCTGTCACTGAGATGTCTGTAGGTCCAGCGAAGAAGCAGCATAAACATCATCGGCGGAAGCGCATCAAATCGGCGGAATTGGCGGCAATGTGCTGGCAGTTGACCACAATGGTAGAGGGTGGGATATCTATTACCACTGCTTTAGATACCATTGCAGAGGATATAGAAAATTTACAGCTTCAGCAGATTCTGCAACAGATTCTGGAAAAAATGAGGAGGGGTGAGCCCTTATCGGAAAGCATCTCGGGATTTCCTAATGTATTCAACCACCTGTGTCGCGCCTTGATATTAGCCGGTGAAACCGGCGGTAATCTTCCCATGGCGTTGCGGCGGCTGGCGGAGTATTTCGACAACCGTGATAAGTTAGCGAAAAAAGTCAAGGGCGCAATGGCCTATCCGGTCTTTGTACTCGTATTCATCATCCTGATAGTCATATTCATAATGGCCTTTATTATTCCAAGGTTCCGCGTCATATTCAACCAGCTCGGCAATGAGCTGCCTGCCTTTACCCAGGCGTTTATGAGCTTTTACGATATGCTGCGATACAACCTTGTTTATATCATCGGCTCTGTCTTACTGCTGATAATTTTTTCAGTTTTGGCATCTAAAACCACGAAAGGCCACCGTCTATTCAGCAAAATCGCTCTTAGATTGCCTCTTCTCGGCGGGGTATTTCGGCAGGCATTCGTCGCAACTTTCTGCAAGACGATGTCAAATCTTCTTTCTTCGGGCGTTTCAGTGCTCGAGGTGTTCGATATCCTATCCGGAATGACTAACAACGACGTTATAAAGAATGCAGTAATACGGACAAGAGAGCGTATCGTCGAGGGCTCGAATATCTCTTTGAGCTTATCTGCGTCCGGCTTCTTCCCTAATATGGTCGTCAAGATGACACAGGTCGGCGAAGAAAGCGGGTCGCTGCCGCAGGTGCTGGATAGAACCAGCGACTATTACGAACGAAAAATCGATGCCACAATAACCATGTTGATGGGCCTGCTTGAGCCCATAATGATTGTAACGGTTGGTGCAATCGTATTGGTAGTAGTTCTGGCGCTATATCTGCCGATTTTCTCAATGTCGAATGTATAGCAAGGTAACAGCTTCAGTTGATGGTTGGAAAAAGCGTTAAAAAATAACCAATAGAGATAATCGACGGTAAAGTCACTAACGAATTTGGTCGATTGCGATAAACAAACGTAAAAGTAATTAAAACATTTTTTAGGAGAGTGAAAATGAGAACTAGAAAAGGTTTCACACTGATTGAGCTGATGGTGGTAATCCTCATCGTCGGCATTCTGGCAGCGGTGGCGGTTCCGATTATGCGTGGCCGAATTGATTCGGCCAAATGGTCGGAAGCCAACGCATCGGCCGGCTCCATTAGAACGGCCGTTCGTGCCTACATTGCCGAAAAGGGTCCCAACTATGCCAACTACGCTGCTGATATCGAGGGCGGCCTCGACACAGTTGGGGCGACACTGGGATTCAGCGCCACAGACCTTGCTGGTGCCTACTTCAATCAGGCGGACTACGTCATTTCGGCTGTTGTTGCCGACCCGCCGAGCTGTGTGGTTACGGTTGTTTCTACACATGCTGAAGGACCTTCCGGCACCGGAACATTAGCTGCGGGCGGCGGCTGGTCGGTCGCTCCGGCCGGTCCGTAAGGCGGCAGGTTTGGTTAACGGCAGTCAGAGACGCGTAGGCGGATAAGCGATTCTCCGCTATTTAAGGTCGGCAGGGGGCAGTGATGAGGAAGACCTTTAAGCGGACCTGGTCTGCTGGGGGAGTTACTCTGGTTGAGCTAATGGTGGCTATGGTCGTTCCGACCATAGCCGCCTTAAGCACATTGAACTGTCGGTATCACTCAGCCAGGCAGGCCGGGACGGCAAAGGCACAAATCGCCGCCACACGCACCGCACATCTGCTGCTGAGAGCAGGGAAAAGGGCCGGCGGCCGTAGATAAGCACGCCGGTGTAATTGTGTGTTATCAGCAAAAGGGAGAATTTGGCAGCTAATAATTAAGTGGTGATTT
The DNA here is from genome assembly GCA_964405375.1 of uncultured Pirellulales bacterium. Taxonomy (GTDB): domain Bacteria; phylum Planctomycetota; class Phycisphaerae; order Sedimentisphaerales; family Anaerobacaceae; genus CAYONQ01. The sequence continues at coordinate 552 of CAYONQ010000039.1, read as the reverse complement.
TGGAGAAAGGATTAGATTTATGCTTACTGCTCTAAAGTCGAAAAAGGGTACAAGTCTTATCGAAGTGATGGTGGCTATCCTGATTTTCACAATTGTAATAGTTGGATGCTCCTTTCTGCTCGCTTTCGGCAGAAGCCAGATTAGCATACAGGAACATTATCAGGTAGCCACCCAATTGGCTATGCAGAAGTTGGAAGAGTTAAAAGCAGGCAATTATTATGCCATAGTAGAGGGCCAAACCCGGGAAGACATCTCTTTAGAAGATTTACCTTATAGTCGGTTTGCAGATATTGAAGATACCGGTCTTTGTAAAAAGGTCAGCGTTACCGTGGGATGGGAACAAACGGGCGGCCAGCGCAGCGTCAATCTCGTTACTTTTATCAATCCTGAATAGGTGGATTTAATGAAAACAAAAGGCCAAAGAGGTTTTACCCTGATAGAGCTTATGGTCACGGTTATTATAGCGATTATTTTGCTTTTAGCCGCGGGTACGGTTCTGTTTATCGCCCAGGTATCCTGGAATAACGCCTGGCAAAAGGTAAATCTTCAAAG
>CAYONQ010000038.1:0-23165 GCA_964405375.1 uncultured Pirellulales bacterium | reverse complement strand
TCGTACTACCTCGATTCGGAAAAGGGTAGATTCGTACTGAGAATTGCGCCGCCGGACGATGTGCCGAAGTTGTTTTACGAAATTGATATGATGAAATCTGAGGTCAATATTCATAAGCTGGTAAGGCAGCGGACCAGTTTGCCTGTGCCGGATATTATCTATTATGATTTTTCGCAGGACATTATCGAGCAGGACTGGCTGGTAATGGAGTATCTTGAAGGTGGTTCTGGTTTTTTTGATGATAGAGAATTAGGCGGATATGTAAAACAGCTTCACGCAATCAAAGGAGGCATTTATGGCTATCCCGAGCGCGCGGCGCCGACAGGTGAAAACTGGCCTGATATTTTTAACAGGTATGTCGAGCTGATTTTTAAGGATTGTCTTTCGTGCGGCGTTATTGACGATGATGAGTATGACCATTTTCTATCAATATACCAAAAGCATCGGGATGTGATTGTTGAGGTGTCCCCCTGTCTTCTTCATCTCGATTTGTGGGGGCAAAATATTCTGACGGTAAACGGCAGGATAACCGGCATACTTGATTTCGACAGGGGGCTGTATGGTGATACCGAGCTCGAATTTGCGGTGCTGGATACGTACGGATACAGCAGCGACGAATTCTTTGAGGGTTACGGAAAACCCCGTCCCGTTGGTTCGAAGGCGGCAATTCGCCAAAAGCTGTATATCGTATATGAGCTGATAAAATACGCATTCATCGGCACCACCCGCGGCGGGAGAATATCGGTCGGAAGAAATCACGTATCGCAGTGTAAAAGGATACTACGAGAGATTGAATAGAGAAAGAGCATTGCAGTCATCGACACTTTGGTTTTGAGCAGGTCTGTAACAGTTGATATAATAACGAAATACGCCGGTCTGACATAGGCCACATTTATTGCCAGTTGTCTGATAATTTTTCTGGTCAATATGATAGTCGGCCGGAAAGATGAAAAGGTTTTAAGCCGGTTCGAGGGAGTTGTCAGGGCAGTCAAAACAAGAAAATAGATGACGGTGGGTGTTACAATTGCTTATTGACAATTAGTGACGTATGGCGTATAGCAGATGAGCAGGTGCGTGAATAAGTAGAAGCTTTTGGAACTGAGTTATGATTGAGGTGCTGGGAGTTAAGGCGATAGAGGGCGTGGGAAACCTCGGGCGGTTTGCAAGGTTTGTCTGGCGGGCGATAGTTACATCTGCCCGCAGCTGCACCGCCGGCAGAACGTATCCTTTAATATGGGCACAGATGCTTATTATTGGTGTTCGCAGTGTGCCGGTAGTTATGATAACCGGTGCATTTGTGGGAATGACGCTGGCGATTCAGGCGTATGACCAGCTGGCGGGTATGGGGCTGGAAGAGCATTTAGGTGTTCTGATTAACATCTCGGTTGTGAAGGAATTAGGCCCTGTGCTTGCGGCGGTTATGTTAGCAGGACGTGTCGGCGGGGCCTTAACCGCTGAATTGGGCACTATGAATGTTACCGAGCAGATTGAAGCGGTCAAGAGTATGGGGACAGACCCCGTGCGGTATCTGGTTGTGCCGCGTTTCTTGGCGTGTCTGCTGCTTACGCCGGCCTTGATTATCTATGCGGATTTGTTGGGCATTTTAGGCGGTTATTTCGTAAGCGTTATTCAATTGGGTATCAATAGTCGGGCGTATTGGAGCTTTAGTGCACAGGGAGTGGAATTGTGGGACGTTACTATCGGAGTTATAAAGGGTTTTTTCTTCGGAGCGGCTATAGCGGCTATTAGCTGCTATAAGGGCTTTACGTGCAGGCAGGGTGCAGAGGGCGTAGGCAGGGCGTGCACAGAGGCGTTTGTAGCTAGTTTCATCTCAATACTGGCGCTGGATTTCGCATTGGCGGTGGTTTTCAAGGCAATTTACAATACCTTCTGGTCGATTAAGAGCATAGTTTGATAATAGCGTATAGAAGAAAGCGAAAAGTGCAAGAGGCAGAAGAAAACAATCAGAGCCAGAATAATAGCAGCAACGGTATAATCGTTCTTAAGAACGTTACGAAAAAGTTCGATGAAAATACCGTTCTGGATAATATCTCTCTTTCGATAGAGAAGGGCAAAACCACGGTGGTAATCGGCCCAAGCGGATGCGGCAAGACCGTCCTGATAAAACATTTGGTAGTTCTGTTAAGACCCAGTTCCGGCGAGGTTTATTTTAAGGACAGGAGAATTGATAATCTACCTGAAAACGAATTAAACAGGATACGTACCCATTACGGCTTTCTTTTTCAGGGAGGGGCGCTGTTTGACAGTCTCAATGTCGCTGAGAATATAATGTTTCCCATCAGGCAGCATTATAAGATAACCGACCGCAGCGGGGTCGATGAGCTTGTAAATACCAAGCTGGCAATGGTCGGTCTTGAAGGTTTTCAGCGGTTTTATCCTGCCAATCTCTCGGGCGGTCAGCGCAAGAGAGTGGCGCTGGCAAGGGCTATCGCCCTAAATCCGGAGATTATTTTATACGATGAGCCGACAACGGGGCTCGACCCTGTTCGCGCAGATGTAATCAACGAGCTGATTTTGAAGCTGCAGAAAGAGCTCGGCGAGACAACCGTTGTTGTAACACACGATATGAAAAGCGCCTATAAAGTGGCTGACCGCATCGTTATGCTCCATAACGGCAGGATTATTGCCGACGGCGATACCGATTATATTCGCAATCATCCACATCCCGTCGTTCAGCAGTTCATTAAGGGCGAGGTTGGTGAGGACGACCTTGCTGCCCTGAGAATGAGTGGAGTTATCTCGCAGACGCAGTTTCTACCCCGTGATTTTGAGAAGTAGCGAATAGCATTAGTGGATAGAAAAAACAGTCAGCTACGGGGGAAATCTATTGAAAATCTGGAAGGAGTATCGGAAATGAAGAAAGTATGGAGTTTTGCGATGGTTTTTTGCCTGCTTTTTGTATTCGCCCAGCATTGCATAGCGGCGGATTGGGAGCTGCCGGTGAAATACGATATGAGTTTTCCAAACTTAAAGGCCTGCCGATATGGCCCGATGTTAGGCGGGATTGGCACAGCGGGGTTATCGTTTAATACGATGGGCTTGTGTAACTTCACCCTGTTTAATTACGCCCTCAACGAAGGAAATCTGGACGGCAGTTTCTTCGCTGTTTATGTAAAAGACGGTAACAAAAAAGTCGTAAGGTTTCTTCAAAGTTATGGCAGACCGATTGAAGCCGTAACTGAGAAAGAAGATATGAGGTTTGAACGTGGGGTCGGGGCCGAAGTCAGAGGGGCTGGAAGAAGGATAAGGCGTGCAAAACCGGGCGAACAGCTTGGAGAAAATTATGGACAGAAAATGGTATCGACCGCCCTGTGTTATTCGCTGCCGCCCGCTGTCCAAATGTACTATCTGGATGAGGATTTGCCGTGTGAGATTTCCGCTACCGCCTTTTCACCGTTGATTGTGCAGGACTATGAGAATTCAAATTTGCCTGTAGCTGTCTTTATATATCATTTGAAAAATCCGACGAATCGCTCTCTGGAGGTATCCATTGTTTTTAGTTTTCAAAATAATATCGGCTGGTCGGACACAGGCGGCTATGACAAGACATTTAATACGATTTTCCGCGAAAAAGGGCTGACCGGGATCTTATTAGAGCGGGCGGATTCGGAATCACTTCCAGAAGAACACAGAGGCGAAGTTGCTATCGGAACTCCGGATGAATCAGGCGAGGTAAGTTATCTGCAACAGTGGGACACACAGTCGGACGGCTCGGCTCTGTTCTTAGCATTTTCGGAGAATGGGATTTTAAGTGATGGCAAAAGGTCGGTTGAGTCGGCAAGACCGAAAGCTGGCGCGGTTGCTGTCAAAGTGAAGCTGGCTGCCGGCGAACAGAAGGACATTCCGTTCTTTTTGGGATGGTATTTTCCAAAGATGGATTTGAGAGATGTTAGTGTAACGAGTTTCGGGACTGTAAAGGACGGAAAAGAAGTTCATTTCGAGCTGACCGGCTGGAGCCAGCAGTTTTCCAAATATGTTTCTGGTGCGAAAAACCTGGTTCTTAAGGCCTCGCAGAATTATTTGAATTGGTGGGATAAGATTCATAGTTTTCATAAGAAATTGGCTGAGTCAGGCATTCCTGATTGGTTGGTGTCTCGCTACTTTCACGATTTGACCTACATACCGCGATGGACATACTGGATTTATAAAGGCCAGGAAAACTTTTTTATCGTCCAGGAGGGCCAGTTCGGCAACGGGTTGTGTACGGTGGACGTTGATGGTTATAACTGGCTCGTTCTTAACTGGCCGAAGCTGGAGCTTCAGGAGATGAGGCAATTGGCCGAGGCACAATGGGCCAGCGGCGAGAGCGTTCAGGAATTGGCGATGTATCCGGGTTCGCACGGACACCTCGAGGCGATGTGGTTTACAATTCGAACGTATCAGGATTATGTGTGGACATTGGATGATGAGTTTCTGCAGTTTATGTGGCCTTACGTGAAAAAGACAATCGCCTATACTGTGGAAAACGAGTTTGATAGCGAAACGGGTTTGACGAAAGTCGATTTCAGCGGCGTCAATAGCTATGATTCCTGGCGGGTGGACGGATTGACCGCTTACGGTAATTCGCAGTGGTTGGCGGTCTTGAAAATGGCGGCGAAAATGGCCGAAATCCAGCAGGAGTTTGAGCTGGCGAAAAAATATCAACAAATGTTCGAGAAGGCCCGGAAAAGCTTTATCGAACGGTTATGGACGGACGACGGAAAGTGGGGATATTTTAAGCTCTGTACCGGCGATGTCTGGGACGCAGAGGTCTCGCAAGTTGAGCAGTTAATAGGTGTTTACTGGGCGGACCATCTTGGTTTTGAGATTTTGCCTGAAAACTACGTAAAGACGGCGCTGGATACGATATTCAATCTCAACAGTATGGGACAGCTCGGCTGGGTCTGCGGCCGGTTTACAGATGGTCGTGTCCCCCTGTGGGACAGGACGTTGATGCCGCCGGCAAGCAAACTGCAGCACAGCGGACGAAACCGTGGAACCGCACAATGGCAGTTGGCATCGCTTCTGCTGACGCAGGGGCGGATTGAGGATGGTATTAAGGCAGGGGAACTTATTTACAATCTGGAGTCCACCAGAAAAGAGGTCAGCTTGTGGTCGTATCCGTATTATCTGTGCTACTTTAGAGAGGATGGTGATTTTGGTGGATACTTTCCGCCGCTTTATACCTCTTATCCGAGAATGGGCTCGTGGGGATATTATGTGGCCTGTGCCGGTGCGGTCGCTACGGAAAACGGGCTTTATATAAAGCCGAGAGTGCGATTTGATTACGAAAACCAAAAGTATTTCATGCGCTGGGCGAATGCGGACGTGAGCATTTTGGCAACCGGTACCGGCAAAAAAATAACTTCAGCCAAAGTAAACGGCAAAGAATGGAAAAATATAGATAGCAAAAAGGGCGTATTTTTGCCGGCCGCTTTAGGCAAAAAAGCCGGAGAAATCAAGGTAGAAATCGAATATAAATAGTTCGTAGTTCGTAGAAAGAAAAGACTGTGTTATGGGGATGGAAAAAGTAAATCTTAAAGAAGCGGTGCTTTGGGAGCCAGAGAAGGCCGGTAAAAAGGTTCGCTGTTCGCTCTGTGCGCATCGATGTGTGATTGATGAAGGCAAGTTAGGCAGGTGTTGCGTTCGCAGGAATATAGACGGCGTTCTGTATTCTTTAACTTATGACAAGGTCTGCTCGGCTAATCCCGACCCCATCGAGAAAAAGCCGTTATTTCATTTTCAGCCTGGCTCACAGAGCTTCTCCATCGCTACGATGGGCTGTAATTTTCGCTGCATCTTTTGTCAGAACTGGCAGATAAGTCAGCCGGCCGTTGAAGACGGCCGGATTGACGGACAGCCTATAAGCCCCCGGCAAATCGTAGCATCGGCTGTCCGCACCGGCTGTAAAAGTATCGCTTATACCTATACCGAGCCGACCGTTTTTATGGAGCTGTGCGCCGACTGCGGCCGGTTAGGCAGGCAGAAAGGCCTGAGAAACGTCTTTGTCAGCAACGGCTACCAGACGAAAGAGGCAATTGATTTTGCCGGCGAATGGCTTGATGGAATCAATATCGATTTGAAGGCGTTCAGCGAGGATTATTATAAGCGACTGTGTAAGGCAAGATTACAGCCGGTGCTTGACACGATTAGCTACATTGCAAAAGAGACGAACATCTGGCTTGAGATTACGACTTTACTTGTCCCTGATGAGAACGATTCCGATGATGAGTTAAAAAAGCTCGCTGATTTTATTGTTCAACAGGCCGGTACCGATGTCCCTTGGCATATCAGTCGATTTTATCCGCAGTATAAGTATCTGGATTCGGTTGCTACGCCGATCAGCTCGCTTGAGCGGGCGTACGATATTGGCAAATCGGCAGGCCTGCATTACGTTTACCTGGGCAATGTGCCGGGTGCAAAATCTGAAACCACCTTCTGCTATAACTGCGGAACGATGTTGATTGAACGTGTGGGCTATCATATAGCAGCCAATCGTGTAAAGGATTCATCCTGTCCCGATTGCGGAGCAAAGATTGCCGGCTTTGAGTTGTAGTATTATCGTGGTGGTCCTTGGCCGTGCCGGTCTTGGCCTCGGAAGCGCCGGCGGAAGCGATGCGGGGGCTGTGGAATTGCCTCCGGGGGGACAGTGAGTTCGATTGTGCCGCCTTCGATTGATAGTGCTTTTCCATTGACAAGTGCATCGGCAATTTTTTTGTGTGCGGATTCGAGAATTCTGCCGAGTGTCTGGCGTGAGATATTCATTTTCTCGGCTGCCTGCTCCTGGTACAGACCTTCGAGGTCGGTCAGACGGATTGCCTCAAGCTCGTCAACGGTTAGGGTAATGTGCTGCAATGCGGAAAGGGGGATGCCTCTGGGCTTATAAAAGTTGGCCTGGGGCAGACAGCCGACACGTCTGAAATGTCTTGGTCTTGGCATATCGGGTATTCCCGTAATCTCTTAATGGTCACAGATGTTTTGCCCGCATTGCAGTTGACCGGTTAAATACTGGTTGGCCAACTGTTGGGGGTCATTATCCGGCGCGCCAACAACGACTTCAATACCGTTCTGTGCGAATAGCTCTTGTGCTCTTCGCCCCATTCCGCCGGCAATTATCATCTCGACGTGCATCCCCGCCAGCCATCTGGGCAGGATTCCCGGCTCATGGGCCGGCGGCTCTATCAGCTCCTGTTGTCCGATACTTCTACTGTCGGTATCAATATCGATGATGGCGAACTGCTGACAGTGGCTGAAGTGCGCTGATAATTTACCCTCTGTCACTGGAATTGCTATTCTCATTTTATTTTGTACCTCCTTATTGATTTCAGTTTGTTTATTCAATTTGTTGTGTTTGGGTGCCGTTTAAGATATCCAGCGTTGACTCCCATGATGATACCATCTGTTTCTTAAGACCATTATCTGAATATTCCACGATGCTTTCACCGGCAATCTGCGCCTTGGTTGCTGTGGTGTCGTAGGCGATTTTGCCGACCACCTTCAGATTTTTTTCGCCGGCCTTTTGCCCGATTGCTTTTGCAATTTCAGGATTGATGTCGTATTTGCTGATGCAAATTACCGTTGGAATACCGAAGTGCCGGGTTAATTCGACGGCCCTGTCGAGGTCGTGTTGGCCCGAGATGGTTGGTTCGGTAATGGCCAGCACAAGGTCGGCCGCAGCTATAGATGCGATAACGGGGCATCCTATGCCGGGTGAGCCATCGATAATTACCAGGTCTTTGTTTTGCTCGGCTGCGATTTGTTTTGCATGTTTTCGAATCAAGCTAACAAGTTTACCAGAGTTTTCCTGTGCAGGGGTGAGTCTGGCGTGAAGCATAGGGCCGAATCTTGTATCTGATATGAACCATCGGCCGTTGACAACATCTTTGAATTCTATGGCATCAACGGGGCAAAAGTGCACACAGACGCCGCAGCCCTGGCAGGCAATGGGGTCTATTGTATACGTTTTTCCTACTGTATCATTGGCGGGACCATTAAATACTGCCGCATCGAAATTGCAAACATCTTCACATTTGCCGCAGCCGATACATTTGTCTGTGATGATGGATGCCGATTTGCCGCCGGTGAAGTCGTGGGTTTGTTTTATGGCTGGCTGCAATAGTAGATGCAAATCGGCGGCGTCAACGTCACAATCAGCCAGCACACCCGTTTTTGCAAGTGCTGCAAATGAGGAGACGATGGTTGTCTTGCCTGTGCCGCCTTTATCGCTTATGATAGATATTTCCTTCAATTTCTATTTTCCTTAACCCGTACCTTCTTTTCCCCTTTTACAACGTATAAGCTGGCTAAATTAGAATCGCTGGTTTCGAATATTTCACGGCCTTTGATGCCTAAAAAGAACTCAGATTGAACAGAAAAATGTTCTGCAATCGCTTTTTCGATCCCTGTTAAGTCGGCATGCTTAATCTTGTTTATGTAAGAGTCTGGATTTTTGGTTTTTTCTTTGAAAAACTCAGACTCCGGATTTAGCAGCATAACCAGAAGTTTACCGCCGGCCCCGAGTACACGAGCGGTTTGTTTAATAGCTTCTTTATATTTTTCAATGAACTGTAAAGAGGCAACATAGATAACGGCATCGAAAGAGGAATCTGCGAAATTCATATTTTCTGCCGAGCCGACCACTGTCCTTATATTGTCTGGTGCCTGGTCCAAGGCCTCTTTGGAGATGTCCAGGCCTGTAACGTTAAAGCCGTGTTCAGCCAACCCTGCTTCTATAATTGCTGGCCCGCAGCCGACGCTTAGAACATCTTTAGCGTCTCTTAATTCTGACAGGATGTACCTTAGCTCCGCGTCAAAGACTTTTTGCCAAAATTCTGTTCTACAGGATTCTAAATATTCGTTCATTTCAACCAGTTTTTGTTTAGCCAAAAAACTTTTCTCGCCACCACAAAAAGTGTCCCCAGGGATTATCAAGCTTGTATTTATCGTCTTCCGGAGCACCAGGCCAGGATTTGATTTCTTCTAACAATGCTTCACACGGTTTATCTTTTGCCAAAAGCTCGTATGCACACTTGACTAACAGGAACTTCTTATGTGCGTCGCTGTCGTTTGGATTATGGTCCGGATGGAACTTTAGCGACGCCCGCCTGTATGCCTTTTTAAGGATTTGCTGGCTGGCATCTTCCTGGACGCCGAGAATTTTGCAGGCCGCCCGGCGGGCCTGCAAGTCGCGGATTATTCTTTCACCGAACTCGTAATCGTCTCTTTTCATCGAGCTTTGCCTTTACGCCTTCTAAATATCTATAAATTTCTGAAAAAATCTGTTTGTATTCATCAGACAAATCCGCAATCATCCAGCCAGACGAATATGTCTCGGCGATGCGTCTGTCGTCGGGCAGCTTCACGGCGATATCTATGTTTTCAAAGGTGCGGTATTTTTCTACTTCGTCGTTGCCAATACCGTAACGATTGATGACGACAGCAAAGGGCAAATTCATTTCCCTGACTAACTCTACAGCTAACTTTAAGTCGTTCAGCCCAAATGGTGTCGGTTCCGTAACAAGCAGGACAAAATCCGTACCCTTGACGGCCTCAACCGCCGCACACGATGTCCCAGGCGGGACATCAACTATTGCCAGATAGTTTCTTTTTATGTGTTTTTTCACTTCTTTTATCAATGATGGCGTTCGAATATAACCGATGCGCAACCTGCCGCTGATGAAATCGATGTTCCCTGCATTGCCGGACTCAATATCGCCGATATTAAGCGGTTTCGCTTCAATAGCGCCGACCGGGCAGAGACGGATGCAGCCGCCGCAGGAATGACAAAGCTGCTCGAAGGTCAATACGTTATGCTCCGCAAGACAAACAATAGCGCTATACTAACAGATTTCACCGCATTTACCACAGCCGGTGCATTTTTCTAAATCGACCTTTGGCACATCCACAGTGACTTTCCTGCTGTCGGTTATTTCTGGCTTTAGAAAAATATGGCCGTTCGGCTCTTCGACGTCGCAGTCAAGATACTGGGCATTTTGGCCCAGTCGGCTGGCTGCGTAAGCAAGATTGACAGCAATTGTTGTCTTGCCCGTGCCGCCTTTGCCGCTGGCAATCGCAACAACGAAATCGTTCGGCACTCTACTTGCCCATACCAAAATGCGGTTGCACGTTTGGGCCGATGGCTTCGCTGAACTTTCCGTTTTTGAAAAGCTCGACTGCCTCGGCGACCGTTCCTGTTACGCCGACATACAGCTTAATTCCGCCGGCGGTTAAGGTCTGTTCGGCATTTGGGCCGCAGTTGCCTGTTATCATGGCCTGGGCGCCGGCGTCGATTACGGTCTTTGCTGAGCTGATGCCGGCCCCGCCAGCGGCGGCAACGCTTTCATTTTCAATCGCACTGAAATCCATCGTTTCGGTATCAATAATGATAAAGTAGGCAGCCCTTCCGAACCGCGGGTCAACCTGCGAATCTAACGTTTTTCCTGTTGAGGTAACTGCAATTTTCATAACATATCCTTTCGTTACTGAGATAATGGGCATGTGCCGGTAGGGCACGAACTGTTATCTTGTGATACCGGATTGCTGCCGTGGCCGACAGAAAAACCCGAGAACAGTTTCCCCATATCCGCGTTTCCGCATTTTTCGCAAATGTGCTTGTTTTTACTGCCGACTTTTTCTAAAAATTCCATTGTATGCCCGCATTTTTTACATTTATATTCGAATATCGGCATTTTTAGTCTCCTGTCAGAATAGACACTAACCGCACAGCTACACTGTGGCCTATTACCAAAGCTGCTGTCAACCTTTATTTCTTCTTGCTTTCGGCTTCGAGCTCGTCTATACGCTTGTTTATTTCATCGAGCGTATCCTGGAAATATTCGGCCTGTTGCCTTAAGGCGTCGAGTTCCTGTTGCGGCATTACTGTCGGTGCAGCTGGCCCGGCGTAAGGTGCGTAAGGGCCCACAGCCGGTCCCCAGCCGGGATAGCCGTAGCTGGCTCCTGCCCAGCCGCCCAGCCCTGTGGCGTAATACCAGTTTCGCCAGCCGCGACCGCCGCCGCGACCGCCAAAGCCACGGCCCCTGCCCCAGTAGCCGCGCCCGCCGACCGGATTCACCCAGCCAGCACCGCCGGCGGGGTTCATATAACCGGGTACCGGATAGCCGGCGCAGAAGCCGGCCGCTCTACCTGTCATCGGTCCCATACCTGCAGGACCTGTTCCATTTCCTCTCGGCATAATATCAACTCCTTTTATTTAACTTTTCTTCGTTAAGGATATTGACGTTATTTTTTACCAAAATCGGACTGCCGATTTTACAACCAAGATGTTGTGCAACAACATGGCACTTGGCCCGCAGAATGAAAAAAATCTGTTTTTCGACATCGTTTAAGGTCTCGTAATTGCCCTGCCCTTTGGCAATGACCAAATCGGCCGATTCGAAGCGGTTGTGGAATGATTCGCTACAATCTTCGAGGATTGTGCCGGGGGCGTCTGAGCCGTTGTCGATGACGTCAACGATGTCGGTTAGGCCGGCTATGATGGCATCTTCCATTGTCGCATCGTTTATAACGGGGCTTGCCTTGACGGTGAAAGTAATGTTCCGGCAGGGCAGTTGTTCAATCAGCAGCCGGTCGAAAACGATTTCACCGGCGTTGTCGCCGATGTAGAGAATATCTTTTGCCTGGGCCGTTGCGCTTCTGAAGTCTTCCAAAACGTCCATATCTAACGGTGCCGTGAGCGACTGAGCGATAGTTTTTTCGATGCTTGATTCTTCTAATTCGGATTTAACGCCAAGGTCAATAACGTTGCCGGCGATAGCCAAGCGAACGGCTGTCTCGAAAGGGTCGGCAGAGCTTTCTACCTGCTGTTTCAATTCAGGGTACATCTGAAGGGCCAATTTGTTGAAGCGGTTTTTTATTTGCAGATATGGGTCCTCAACGCCGGTTAATTCGCGGATAATTCGATGAATTTTCTGTGCCATTGCCGGCGGGCTGTCGCGCAGATTCATCTTGCACGCCAGGGAAAGGGTCTGGCGAATGACCTGTTCCTGGGCGTTTTTGTCGTCTGTCGCTAACTTTACTGAATCAAGCGTCTGACGGACAAGGCACGGGATACAATCAAAATAGGTTCTCATAGGCGATTGAAACCGCTTTTTAATTAGTTGGCAAAGTCTGTTTTTGGTATTAGCAACCACTTAAATACTATACATATATTATGGGCATATGCTCATAACAAATCCAAAAAAGAAATTGAAAAAAACAGAAAAATTTTTGGCTAATTGGGGTTTTTAGCGAATTAACAGGGTTTTTGAACTGATTATTGGCTGCTTACTATAAGTTATTGAGAGCTGAGAACGGCGTTTTGCTCGTCCAAATGTGCCCCCAAAAGCGTGGAAAGTGCGTGAAATTGGTGGAATTTTGGCTACAATAGGTGACATTTGGTAAATTTGCGTTGAATATTGGTGAAAAAGATAGACAAATTGTGGCTATTTAGCGGGAGATGGCTGTGAGAATAATAGCGGATGCGAACATACCGTTTGTGAAGGATTGTTTCTCTTCGATAGGTGAGGTTGGGCTTATCGGCGGCCGCGAGATAACACCGGAGGTGATAGCCGATGCTGATTGTTTATTGGTTCGTAGCGTTACGGAAGTAGATGAGAAGCTGCTCTCAGCAAGTAAAGTCAGGTTCGTCGGCACTGCGACAATCGGCCTTGAGCATATAGATATGGAGTGCCTTAAGAAAAATAATATCGGCTTTGCATCTGCGCCCGGGTCGAACGCTAATTCGGTGGCTGAATATGTTGTCGCTGCGCTGCTTGAGACGGCGGAAAAGTATAACTTTAATCTTGAAGGTAAATCGATAGGAATCATCGGCGTTGGCAATGTCGGCGGCAGGGTTGAAAAGAAGGTGCGAGCGCTTGGGATGAAGGTTAAACTCAATGACCCGCCGTTGTATAGAGAAACCGGTGATGAGAAATATCTGTCGTTGGAAGGGCTTTTTGATTGCGATTTTATAACGCTTCATACACCGTTGACCTTCGAGGGTATTGATAAGACGTATCATTTGGCTGACGAAGAGTTTTTCAAATCGCTGAAGGACGGCTGTGTTTTTTTGAATACCTCTCGCGGCGGCGTGGTTGACACGGGCGCCTTGAAGTCGGCTATAAAATCAGGCAGATTGAAAGCGGCGGTGCTCGATGTCTGGGAAAATGAGCCGAGTATCGATACAGAGCTTCTGGAGATGGTCGATATCGGCACGGCTCACATTGCGGGCTATTCGTTAGACGGCAAGATTGCAGGTACGATTATGATTTATAAGGCGGCGTGCGAACACTTCGGATTTGAGCCAGAATTTGATATTGAATCATTTTTGCCTGAGCCGGCTGTGGCGGAACTGAAGATAAATCCGGATGAGGACAGTGAGCAGCAGGTATTACGAAGGGCGGTAGAGAGAATTTATGATATTAAAGAAGATGACCGTCAGTTACGGCGGATTTTGGATACGCCGGCGGAAAAGCAAGGAAAATTGTTTGACCGGCTGCGCAAGGATTATCCTGTCCGCAGGGAATTTCAAAATACGCGAATAATTATAGCCACAGAGGGTGAATTAAAGATTAAGCGACTTTCAGAGAAGCTGAAAGGCGTTGGTTTTAGGGTTTGATATGCAAAGCAAAGGCGTATTAAAGTGGCAGGGGGGCAGGCTGGATTTTTCGGGCGGCTGTTTGGTGATGGGGGTATTGAATGTTACGCCGGATTCGTTCAGCGATGGCGGAGAGTTTTTCGATACGGATAAGGCGATTAAGCACGGCCTGAAAATGGCAGCCGATGGTGCTGCGATAATAGATATAGGTGGTGAATCGACCCGGCCGGGTTCTGCGCCTGTCTCGGTTGATGGGCAGGTAAAAAGGGTGATACCGGTGATAGAGGCGCTTTCTAAAAAAGTGAATGTGCCGATTAGTATCGATACTTACAATTACCAGGTCGCTAAAGCTGCTCTCGATGTGGGAGCATCTATGATAAATGATATTACCGCCTTGAGCGATGAACGGCTGGGGCGGTTGGCGGCTGAAAACGAGGTGCCGGTTGTCTTAATGCATATGCAGGGAACACCGCAAACAATGCAGGCCGAGCCGAAATACAAAAATGTCGTTGGTGAGGTTTTAGAATTTCTGTTGGAGCGGGCAAAACGGGCTGAGGAGCTTGGCATCGATAAAGAAAAGATTTTTATTGACCCCGGAATCGGGTTTGGCAAAGCATTAGAGCACAATCTTTTAATTTTGCGGAATATCCGCAAATTTGTGGAAACCGGCTATCGAGTCTTGGTGGGCACCAGTAGAAAGAGCTTTATCGGCGCACTTACCGGCAAAGAAAATCCTGCTGAGCGGCTCTTCGGAACCGCGGCGACGGTTGCTTTGTGTGTTACGGCAGACGTCTCAATCGTCCGCGTCCACGATGTGGCGGAAATGGTTGATGTGGTGAAGGTTGCAAATGCTATTGTAAATTTTAGATTAGTATGATATAATTATAATATGAGTCCAACGGTGTTTAAGTACAAAAACTATCGTTTTCTTTTCTTCTCACGAGAAGAAAACAGGATTCATATACATGTGACTTCTCCCGATGGCGAAGCAAAATTCTGGATTACGCCGGAGATAAGTTTGGCAAAGAACTATGGTTTTTCTGAAAATCAAATAAAAGAATTGAAAAAATTGATTAAGGAACACAAAAATGACATTACAGCCGCGTGGCAAGAACATTTCGGCGGTTGAAGTTTCTCATATTGACATTAGCGGTTTCTGGCTTTGCGTAGAAGACAAAGAATACTTTCTGCCTTATAACAACTACCCGTGGTTCAAGGAAGCAAAGGTAAAAGAGATTCTAAATGTCCAACTGCTGCATGGTCATCACTTATATTGGGCTGAACTTGATGTTGATTTAGAAATTGATACTTTAGATAACCCACAAGATTATCCGTTAGAATATAAATAGACGAAAGGTTTCCACGACGATTGTCGTTTGCTGCTGCAGGGGTTTCAATCGTCCGCATCCACGATGTGGCCGAAGTGGTAAAAGTGGTGAATGCTCTACGATGAAAGTTTGGTCGAAAATTCTTGATATGCTATTGGGGGAATGTAAGATATAGCAAGAGCTGCCGATTGTTTTTCGTTGAGATTGCCCAAACACTTAAGAAAAAGGGAAAACCAATGGCAGGTCAAAATTTGACAAGGGAGAGAATAATTGACGCTATTCACAAGTCCAGAGCAGAGTTATTTTCTCTGGGTGTGAGGTCTATAGGGTTGTTCGGGTCTTTTGCCAGAGGAGAAGCGGGAACAGAGAGTGATGTGGATATACTGGTTGAATTTGATGCGTCGAAAAAGACTTTTGACAATTTTATCGACACCTGTTTTTTGCTGGAGGACTTGTTAGGCCGACGGGTGGAGCTTGTTACCGGAGAATCAATCAGTCCTTATATCAGGCCATACGTTCTTAAGGAAGTCGAATATGTCCCAATCGCCAATTGAATATCTGCGTCATATCCTTGATGAGATAGAATATATTGAGGGGGTTGTTCGCAACATCGACGAAAAGCGATTTCTTTCCGATGAGACACTGAAACGTTCTTTTGTGCGAAGCATTGAGATAATCGGTGAGGCGGTAAAAAAGATACCGCCTGAGTTCAAGGACAAAAATCGCGACATAGACTGGAAAAGGATTGCAGGAATGAGGGACAAGTTAATTCACGATTATTTCGGGGTGGATTACCATCTGGTCTGGGATGTTGCGATAAATAAGCTGCCGGAGCTGAAGCAGAGAATTGTGCAGGTAATAAGCGAAGAAGAGAGAGATTAAGACCGGCCTTACGGCAGGTGTCTCAATCGTCCGCGTCCACGATGTAGCTGAAATGGCCGATGTGGTGAAGGTTGCGAATACTGTCAAATACGGTTAACATCAGTATTGTAAACAAGAATGAGGGTAGTTATGGAGGTTTAAATCATGGTTAGGTTCTATTTCTTAATCGCTGTTGTTTCTGTGGTTTTTGTTTCAGTGAATTTAGGTTGTCCTGCCCCCGCGTCTCCCGACGCAAGGCGGGGCGGCGGGGTTGAGGCGGCGGTTCCTGAGCGCACGATACTTTTCGGTATTGATGGATTGCATGTCGAAGGGCCGCAGCGCATTGGTTTGCCTAATTTACTGAAGCTCAAAGAGCAGGGTTGCTATTACAAGGCGGTTTATGTTCCGCTGGCTGCCCATCCGAAAGACCCTAACAGTTACCCGCACACCTGTTCTGTGGGAAACCCGGTGATGATGACAGGGACTGTTTTTATTCGGCCGGGTGATAAGATGATACAGCATTCGTTTGGGCAGAAGAAGACGGCTTTTGCTCTGAATTCCCAGTCATACCTGTCGATAAGCAAGGGATTCGATATCTACTATGTGGTCGAGCAGGACCCGCCATCCGATGATGTGCCGGTGGTTGAAAAAGCCAGGGGAATCATCGAAAAAGAAAATCCGGTCTTTATGCGGATACATTTACAGGGTTCCGGACGAGGAGGATATGATGGTTCAACGGGAGAAAATAAGGACAAAAGCTGGTATCGTAACATCTGGCATCCGCAGTCTCTGTATTTTACAAGGATGAAGAAGGCCGATAGACTGCTCGGGGAATTTGTGGAATGGCTCAGGTCAACCGGTCGGCTGGAGAAGACTGTGATAATAGTAACCAGTGATAACGGACAGGCCGATATTGGAGGACATCCACCCTATGAAGCGGGCAGCAGCACGGTACCGATGCTTATATTTGGTCCGGGCATCAAAAAGGGATGCACTTTTGATTATGCTGAAATCATCGATATCGCCCCTACCATAGCTCATATAAACAAGATATCTCCCCCGGAAAATTGTAAAGGCCGCGTCCTGCTGGAATCTATTGAAGGTTCCGGAAAGGATGCGATACCGCCGGATAGATATATGGAAAGATTAAATAATGCTTTATTAGAGCAGCATAAATTGTCCGGTGGTGCGGGGGAATTGCCCGTTACTATCGAGACAATCGCAGAGTGGCACGAGCGGTTCGATGATATGAAATCTTTAGTGGAATATTGTGAGAAGATATCGGCTGATATGAAAGATAACAGCAGGTAAATGCGAAATTTAAGAAGAGAATTATTTAATTTCCAAAGCAAGCTTTAGAGCTTCGGAAGTGTTTTTGACGAAAGCGAATTTGAGACCTTTTTTTGCCTCTTTGGGTACTTCGGGGATGTCTTTTTTGTTGCGGGCGGGCAGGATAACGGTCTTTATGCCGGCCTGTTTTGCTGCGAGGATTTTTTCCTTCAGACCGCCGATAGGCAGGACCAGGCCGCGTAGCGTTATCTCGCCTGTCATTGCGACGTCGGGCCGGGTCGGCTTTTGCAGCAGTAAGCTGACCAGTGATGTGAACATTGCGACACCGGCGCTTGGGCCGTCCTTGGGGATGGCTCCCGCAGGGACGTGGATGTGATAGTCGAATTTTGAGAATATGTCGGCTTCGATATTTAGCTTTTTTGCGTTTGCCTTTACGATTGAAAATGCGGTCTGGGCGCTTTCCTTCATAACATCGCCGATATGGCCCGTCAGCAGGAGGTTTCCTTTCCCCGGCATAGAGGCGGATTCGATAAACAGCAGCTCGCCGCCGACCGGCGTGAAGGCAAGGGCGGTGGCGACGCCGGGTATTGCCGTTCGCAGTGCCAGCTCCGATTCGAATTGTGTCGGCCCGAGGATTTTTGCAAGGTCTTTTTGAGTAATAGTTGCACGTCTCTTTCGGTCTTTGGCGATTTCGGTGGCGACGGCCCGGCAGACGGCGGCGATGTTTCTTTCGAGGTTTCTAACGCCGGCCTCGCGCGTGTAGCTGTGAATTATTGCAAGCAGCGCATCGTCTTTTATAGTCAGCGTGGATTTGCTCAGCCCGTGCTCGGTGAGCTGGCGGGG
The DNA here is from genome assembly GCA_964405375.1 of uncultured Pirellulales bacterium. Taxonomy (GTDB): domain Bacteria; phylum Planctomycetota; class Phycisphaerae; order Sedimentisphaerales; family Anaerobacaceae; genus CAYONQ01. The sequence goes on along the minus strand of CAYONQ010000038.1, from coordinate 5,249 downwards.
GACGAGGTATTTCTTTGCGATGTTTAGTTTCTCATTTTCGGTGTAACCGGGCAGCTCAATTACCTCCATCCTGTCCCGCAGGGCCGGCGGAACCGGCTCGGTATAATTGGCGGTGCCGATGAACATAACGGTGGACAAATCAAACGGCTGGTCGAGATAATGGTCGGTGAAGCTGAAGTTCTGTTCCGGGTCGAGCACCTCTAACAGTGCACTGGCGGGGTCGCCTCTGAAGTCGGCCCCGATTTTGTCCAATTCGTCGAGCATAAAGACGGGATTTTTGCTGGCTGCCTTTCGTAGTTCCTGCAGTATCCTTCCGGGCAATGCCCCGATGTAGGTTCTTCGGTGTCCGCGGATGTCGGCCTCGTCTCTTATTCCGCCGAGTGATATTCGGATAAATTTCCTGCCCATAGCGCGTGCGATGGATTTACCCAGCGAGGTTTTTCCCACACCCGGCGGGCCGACGAAACAAAGTATTGGGCTTTTGCCGGATGGGTTGAGCTTTCGGACGGCCAGAAATTCGAGGATGCGTTTTTTCACTTTGGCCAGGTCGTAGTGGTCGGCATTCAATATTCGCTCGGCCTTGTTGACGTCAAGCTGGTCTTTGGTCTGGACAGACCAGGGCAGTTCACACACCCAGTCCAAGTATGTTCGGATAACGCTGTATTCGGGCGAGGCGGGGGGGATTTTGGTCAGGCGGTCGAGTTCTCGCTGCGCCTCCTGCTCGACTTTTTTGGGCATTTTTGCTTTTTTGATATTTTTACCGATTTGCTTGAGCTCCTCAGTTATACGGTCTTCTCTGCCGAGCTCGGACTGGATGGCCTTTAGTTGTTCCTGCAGGAAGTATTCTCGCTGGTTCTTTTCTATTGATTCTCTGACCCTGCCTTGAATTTTGTGGCTTAGCTCGAGCACATCCAGTTGATTTGCCAGCGTAACGGATATTTTTTCGAGTTGTTTGGCCGCATCAAGCTCTTCGAGCAGTTTTTGTTTTTCGGCGATGGGAAGACTTAAGTTTGCCGCTAAGAAATCGGCGAGTGCGGACGGGTTTTCGATATTTTCCAGCAGCACGGACGCCTCTTCAGGCACGTTGGGGCTTAATGCGATAACTCGGTTGGCCGCCTGGCGGACGCTCACAATCAGCGCCTGCAGCTTCTTGGTCATTCTTGCCTTGGTGTGGAGCGGCTGGACTGCTGCTTTTAAGTATGGCTTCGTGGCTATCGGTTTTACTATTTTGAAGCGGGCTATACCGTGGACCACAATGTGGATTGAGCCCTGCGGCATTTTTATAACTTTAAGCACTGAGGCGGCGGTGCCGACGGAATAAATGTCGCTGAAATTGGGCTGGTCGGTTTGGGGGTTGTGCTGTGTAACGAGCCCTATGATGGATTCGTTGGGCTTGGTGTCGTCGAGCAGACGTTTACTTCTTTCCCTGCCTATCGCCAGCGGTGTTACCGTGCCGGGATAGGCGACGGCGTTTCGAATCGGAAGGATACCGATTGTGTTCGGCAGTTTGAATTCATGGCCATTTTCCCGGAATTGGCCGCTTTCATTTTTCAGATAGTGCTCAAACTCTGTCGGCTCTTCTGCTATCATTTCCACAAGCCAGTCGCCATTGGACAATAACGGATTTTTTGGACTGTTCTGCATTTAATTTATTCGGTTATTTCTCATTTTAACTGGAATGATATACGATTTAGGCCGGAAACTAAAGGTGAAAAATACAAAAGTATAGTGTAAAGCCCATTAAAGGTAAGTGCTGCTGAGTAGTTAGCGAGTTCCCACTGTGTTTTTGAGATTGTAAGCCCCGCACAAATTATCGGTGCGGGGCTCACAATGACACGGGTTACTTGATGGCTGAATGGTAACTTTGCAGTGATTTTACGGTGGCCGGCCCGGCCCGGTGGGCGCCAATCCCCTTGACGGCGACGGCGGCAGCGGCTGTTGTGGTAATATAAGGGACCTTGTACCTGATAGCCGCCTTGCGGATATAAGAATCATCATACTTGCTCATCTTGCCGGCGGGGGTATTGATGATAAGCTGAATCTCGCCGTTTTTAATCGCATCGACGATGTTGGGTCTTCCCTCCTGCATTTTGAGTATATGCTCGGATTTGACGCCGTTGTCTGTTAGATAGCGATGTGTTCCGTTCGTTGCCTTGATTTTGAAGCCGAGTTTCTGGAACTGGCTTGCGATGTTCGCTGCGGCTGCTTTATCACTGTCAACGACGGTTATCAGAACCGTCCCCTCCGATGGCAGCGCCAACTGCGTGGCCTCCTGTGCCTTGAAGTACGCCAGAGCAGGCGAATCGGCCAGCCCTAATACCTCGCCTGTAGAGCGCATCTCCGGGCCAAGCAGCGGGTCAACCGTATGGAACATATTGAATGGGAAGACCGCCTCCTTTACGCCGAAGTGCGGTATCGAGCGATGTTTCAGGTTCAGCTCGGAAAGTTTCTTGCCGAGCATAAGCTGGGTCGCCAGCCGGGCCATCGACAGCCCGCAGACCTTCGAGACTAACGGCACCGTCCGTGAGGCACGCGGATTAGCTTCAAGGACGTAAACCTTGTCGTTGGCTATCGCATATTGCATATTCATCAGCCCGATGACGTTTAGCTCTGTCGCTATCTTTCTGGTGTATTCACAGATAGTGTCGATATGCTTTTGCGGGATACTTACCGGCGGTATGACACAGGCCGAGTCGCCCGAGTGGATGCCGGCCAGCTCGATGTGCTCCATAACCGCAGGCACGAAGGCATCAGTGCCGTCTGCGATGGCGTCGGCCTCGGCTTCGATTGCGTTTTCGAGGAATTTATCTATAAGAATCGGTCTTTCAGGCGTTATTTCCACGGCAGCGGCAACGTATTCCTTTAGCATTTCCTCGTCGTGGACGACCTCCATACCTCGCCCGCCAAGCACGTAGGATGGCCGAACCATCAGCGGATAACCGATTTTCTTGGCGATTGCAATGGCCTCTTTGAGATTACTTGCCATTCCAGACTCGGCCATAGGTATGTTGAGCTTGGCCATTTTGGCCCGGAAGCGGTCACGGTCCTCGGCTAAATCTATAGTCTCCGGCGATGTGCCGATTATCTTAACGCCGACGTCCTCAAGCTGTTTTGCGATATTAAGCGGCGTCTGGCCGCCGAACTGGACGATAACGCCCTGCGGCTTTTCCTTTTCATAAATGCTCAATACATCTTCAACCGTCAACGGCTCGAAGTACAGCTTGTCGGAGGTGTCGTAGTCGGTGGAGACCGTCTCCGGGTTGCAGTTGACCATAATCGATTCGTAGCCCTCGTCGTGCAGCGCAAAGGCGGCGTGAACGCAGCAGTAGTCGAATTCGATTCCCTGGCCGATGCGGTTTGGCCCGCCGCCCAGCACCATTATCTTGTTTTTCTCACTTACGCTGACAATGTCAGGGGCGTTGTAGGTGGAGAAATAATAGGCGGCATTTTCAACGCCGCTGACCGGCACCGGCTCCCAGGCCTCGACAACGCCCAGCGATGTCCGCTGCCGGCGGATTTTGTCTTCCGGGATGTTAAGCAATTGTGAGAGGTAGCGGTCGGCAAAACCGTCCTTTTTGGCCTGTGTCAGGAGCTTGTCGGGCAGTTGCTTGCCCTTGAATTTGAGGATTTCTTCCTCAAGCTCTACGAGCTGGCGCATCTGCTCTATGAACCATTCTTTGATATAGGTTTTTTCATAAAGGGCCTTGGTGGTGGCTCCCTTGCGCAGCGCCTCGTACATAATGAACTGTCGTTCGCTGCTTGGTGAGGCCAGAAGCCCCATCAGCTCATCGAGAGAAAGCTTATTGAAATTCTTTGCGAATCCCAGTCCATATCTGCCGATTTCCAGTGAGCGGATGGACTTTTGGAACGCCTCCTTGTAATTCTTGCCGATGCTCATCACCTCACCGACTGCCTGCATTTGTGTTCCAAGCTTGTCCTCGAGCCCTTTGAACTTCTCAAAGGCCCATCGGGCGAACTTGACAACGACATAGTCGCCTGACGGTGTATATTTCTCGAGTGTGCCTTCTCGCCAGTATGGTATTTCGTCCATTGTCAGCCCGCCGGCGAGCAATGAAGAGACAAACGCTATTGGAAAGCCGGTGGCCTTCGAGGCGAGTGCCGATGAGCGTGAGGTTCTCGGGTTGATTTCGATTACGACGACTCGTCCGGTTTTCGGGTCGTGGGCGAACTGGATGTTTGTGCCCCCGATGACCTCGATGGCATCGACGATGTCGTAGGAGTACTTTTGCAGACGTTTTTGAAGGTCCGGGTCGATAGTGAGCATTGGTGCGGTGCAGTATGAATCGCCGGTGTGCACGCCCATTGCATCGACATTTTCGATGAAGCAGACGGTTATCTTCTGTGCCTTTGCATCGCGGACGACCTCCAGCTCTAATTCCTCCCAGCCGATGACGGACTCTTCGACGAGGATTTGTTTGACGAGACTTACTGTCAGGCCGCGAGCTGCCACTGTGCGTAATTCCTCGACGTTAAATACGGCGCCGCCGCCGGTGCCGCCCATAGTGTATGCGGGACGGATTATGACCGGATAGCCGAGCTTGTCGGCGATTTTTTCGGCCTCTTCCACGCTGAAGGCCAGCTTGCTTTTCGGCATCTCGATGCCCAGCCGGTTCATTGTTTCTTTGAAGGCGCCGCGGTCCTCACCACGCTTGATGGCATCAATCTGCACGCCGATTACCTTTACGCCGTATTTTTCGAGCACGCCTGCCTGTGCCAGTTCGGAAGACAGATTCAGCCCGCTCTGGCCTCCGAGATTTGGCAGCAGGGCGTCAGGGCGTTCTGCTTCGATGATTTTCGTCATAGTCTGCAGATTAAGCGGCTCGATATACGTTACGTCAGCCGTACCCGGGTCGGTCATAATGGTTGCAGGGTTGGAGTTGACCAGCACTATCTCATAGCCCAGTTTGCGAAGCGCCTTGCAGGCCTGGGTGCCGGAATAGTCAAATTCGCAGGCCTGGCCTATGACGATAGGGCCGGAGCCGATAATCATTACCTTCCTTATGTCGTCTCGTTTTGGCATACCAAATTTTCCTGTTTTCCTGACATTTCACCAAAGTTACAAATTTGTTGCGAGGGATTAGACTATATAAAAATTGCGCTGTCAAATAAGAAAACTTTATAAGCCAAATTGTTTTTCCAAATGATCGTTATTTTTATTTGCTTGAGGATTTACAAAGGTGGTCTGACCCCGAATTATGTACCACATACGATTAGAGAATTATCCACGT